>NZ_JBFSUV010000051.1:0-38620 GCF_041467515.1 Vibrio sp. 10N.247.311.12 | reverse complement strand
ATTTTTAACATCCAAGCAGGGAGGTTAGGTCGGAATGCAACAGATTTTAAACCGACAGGTCAGTTGTCCGTCCGCTCTCTCTTGGAACCGTGGATTTTATGATGTTTTATGTATGAGGGAGAGTTTAACAATGAAAGTATTAGCTACTGTTCATGAGATTGAGCAAGTTGTTGGAGGGAATCCTGGTCGTGGAATTGGAAGCTGGATCCGTGATTCGCTTGATAGAGCACACGCACCAGTTGCAAGAGCTCGTTATAGCGAATATCGCCAGCGAAGAGATAGCTCGGGAGATCGTGCTGCACAGGCTCGTTCTCGTTCGCGCAGCGATATGAATGACCGCCACGACAAAGGTGGCAGTAACCGTATTGGAGGCCGTTAGGTTTCGGAGTAATTTACGATGCGGTTAATGATCTTTGCTGTGGTGGTAATCTATATAGGTTATTTTTTTCCAAGTTATATTCTGCTTGATTACTACCTGCTCATTACCCGAGAGTGGGCACTTAATCCGAGTTTGGATCGAGTGCTCTACTCCGTTATCGCCTACTACTTGTTACCCGTTATCGCTTTTTCCACGTTGTTTATTAGTGCTCGGCGAGATAAGCATTGGAAGCAGTATTCAACCTCTTGGCCTAGAAACACATGTACATGGGGTGAAGGCGTATTGGTATTGCTTGGTTTGATCTCATTGAATTCTGTATCAAATTATATTCAATATATTGTTTTTGATTGGTTTTCTCCAGGCTATTGGCAGGCTCAAGCCTACAATTTCACGCCTTTGTTTTCAGCCTATGATGGTGTGATTGATTGGTTGAGTGTGTTAAGCAGCGTTATGGACGGTGTGTTTATTTCTCCCGTGATAGAAGAGCTTCTCTTTCGTTATTTGTTGTTTGTTATTTTAAGATCCGTTTTTGGGGTTACCTGCGCAGCATTACTCTCAAGCCTAATATTCGCTTCAATACATCAGTGGGCACTTTACGCCTTTATGTCAGGGATATTTTTATGCTGGGTCTTTGAGCGATATCGCCGCTTAGAAGTGGTCATTGCCATTCATGCTGGTCATAATTTGTTTATTTTACTTTATGACCTTGTTTATTACTTGATAACACAGCTTCACTTTAATCCTTGGGAGGCAGTTGACATTAGTATTATTGCGCTGCAAGCGGGTTATCTGGTGTTGTTTTTGCTCTTTATTTATTATCAGCGAAGAGAGTTTAGGGAGGAGTAATGTTAACAAGAAGAATGTTTCTTATACTTATTTACTTAAATATCGCCTTACTCTTTTTAAGCGTACTTTGGTTTTTAGTCCCATCTTTCAAACAGTATTCGTTAAGCGATTACTATGCTTACAGCGCCATTGTGATCTTAGTTCTGAGTGCTCTGGTTGCTCAAGGTGGCCGGAGTAGTACTGAAGTGACGGACAATAAAAATAATTACCGGGCGGTTGTGTTCTTGTTAACTTTGGGCTCGATATTAATGATTAAAAGCTTCGTGTTAACTTTGATTTAGAGGCTATTATCGTCACCATCAAAATATGTAGTTTCGTGTAAATCTTTGTTATAGCGGGTACCACATACATTGCATTTTATATTCTTGTATGAATTTGAGTAACCATATCCCCCAAGCAGTAATTCACAAATTTTTCCAAGGAAGGAGGTAGATCGATCGTGCTCTATGGTATGTGGAGTGTACTTTTTGCAGTTTTGGCAAAATAGCTTCATAAAGACTCCAAAGCTTCCACTAACTTTCTCTCAAGTGAGCGAGACATTACTCGACCTCTAGAGTTGTGGCTACCAAACAAGGCAAATGCTTCACAAAAGTTTTGATTCATTATCTCTAACTTTGCTCGAAGCATATCAATATGAAAGCCGTTAGTGTCAATACTGGAACCGTGAGTGCTTGTGATATTGGCAATAATTTCTTGTATATGTTCTTTATAAGCCTCTACCTCATAGAGCAAAGTCAAAGCCTCAAAGTAATCGTTATCACTCTGGTTAAGTGTTGCTGTTTTCAGGAGAATTTTAGCCTCAGTAAGTCGTGACGAAAAAATCAGTGAGAATAGTAAATAACAGTAGCAACCTGCGATATAAGTGTCATCTTGGTTCTCATTACTCTTAACTTGCCCTAAAAAGTTAAGAGCATTTTGATAGTTACCAATTTGGCAGTCTTCTTTAATTGAAAAGTAAACCCACCTTAGATCCGTCGGGAACTCTTTAACGTTCTTTTTGTTAAGTCGTGTATTTCTTATAAGTTTGGTTTTCATTTGCTCGAGAGAATACCCTCGATGTGTAATTGAGTGTTTTAGAGATATGTATGAGAAGTGCAATGCGTCATTGTTGGGCCTTACAATCTCATGCACAAATCCGAAATAGCAAAAGTGTGTCTTGTTAAAAATTCGAGGGATGTTACGCGCAACAGAGCCCGATTCGTCTACAACTGTAACTTCAAATACAGTATTTTCTGTGTTGGCTAAAGCTAGTAAGTAGAAAAGCTCATCAAAAAAAGAAGAGCTTACACGTTCATCAGAGTCAAGATGAAAAACAATGTCATTTGAACATAGGCTAGATAGGTAGTTTCTCATATGAGAAAAGTTATCCACCCACTCTAGAAAGCAAACTTTAATTTTTGAACCGGAGTAGTGTAAGGAAAGAGCATTGTACGCTACTAAATTGGTTGCTAGTATTACAACTTCATTACTCTGTTCTATTACACTGGATATCGTTTCTTTGATACTCTGTGATAGGTGGTCAGTCATAATGCATGTTGATAATTTAATCATCACATACCTCAATATATTTAATTGCTTTAATTTTTGTTGGATTATCTAAGGAGCTCATAATGGAAATAAAGGTATCTAATTCGTTGAAATACCGGGCTAACAAGGCATCTATAGCCTTTTTGAAGTAGTTTTCATTATTAATTTTGGTTAATTTTTTAAAAATATCTGAAGGGGTTATATATTTATCGGAATTAATGTATAAAGTCCAGTCGATTATTAGATACATAATGAAGAACTCATCAAACAAATCTTCTTGGTAGTTACTTAAAGATAATAGGAAGTTCCTTTTAAGTTTGTTTTTATTTATTATTATATCATTTTTGTACCCCGAATGTATGATATATATCTGGCTTAAACATTGTATTTTACTATTGTATGGCGTTAGTTGTTCATGAACATACCCGTAGTAATAGAAATCTGATGTCTTAAACATTCTAGGAATGGAATAGCCTTTCTCCTTTTTATCTTCAGTAACACTGACTATGTAAGGACATATGGCGTTGGTGCCTTCTGGTGCCGAAAGAATAACTTCTTTTAGATTGAACTGTTCTTTTATTATTTCATCAGCATCGATGGTAATGACCCATTCATAGCTCACTTGAGATAAAGCAAAATTTCTCGCTGAAGAAAAATCATCATCCCATTCAAAATGGTAAAGTTTTATTAATTTAGATTTGATACTTTTGATTATATTAATAGTTTCATCTTTAGAACCAGTGTCTACTACAATTATTTCGTCAACATGATTGAAGAGTGAAAGGATAGCATCTTTGATACTCTCTTCTTCATTTTTACAGATTATGTATGATGATAATTTAACCATGTCGTTAATCTTTTATTCTGGGTTTTGTCTATAGAACTAAGATAAAGCACTGGCTAACTAGTCAGCGCTTTAGTAGATGTATAATATCTATACTCTCGAAAGGTATTAGCGCTGAGAGCAGCGCCTTTCCGGTCGACGTGCCGCTTTAGCCCCGGCACTATTACGATTTTCCCTGTATCTATCTAAAGCCCTAGAAAGTCCACGACTGCAACCACCACCAATCAACATCATTTCTTCTTCAGTTAATAATTTAGACATAATAATATTCCTTAGTAAAAGTTAGTCATATACCTATTAGCATGATGGGATTACCATACTAAAGCGTATCTAACCGTCAAGGATAGTATAATTTTAATGACCATTACTAATTAATTAAATAATAAATTATATAAAATGAACTAGTATAACTGACGTTATGTGGTAGTTTCTTAAATGAAATAAATTTAATTTATAATTAATAAAACTTTGAGTGTAATATGATGAATAAAAGTCATAAGAAATTTATTATATGGGGTAGTTTGCTGAGTGTTTTTGCCATTATGATAAGCCAGCGCAATCTTAGCCCTGAGTTAATATTTCCTAAATGTGAGATTAACAAGCCAGTTCAATCAAAGATCACTTTTTATATTGATGAGTCCGTTGTGTATAAAAATGAAATTGTCGGAAAACTGCATGAAGCCGTGGCAATGTCTAACACAATATTAGCTAACTCTTGTGTACCTATTATTCGCTCTTTTAAAGAGAGTCGATTTATATCTATGCCAAAGAGTTTTTCATCTGTTTCCTCTCTACATTCTGCCTTAAAAGAAGAAGTAGGTGCTTCCGAAATTGACCATCTTAGAAGTAACCCAATAGAGCAGTATGTGGTCGTTCTTGGTGAGAATCACCCTGTCGTCCTTGAGCAAGAGATTCACGGCATGACAATGATGAATATGAATGATAGCTTTATTGTCTTATCTGAGAAATTTCCTGTTACCGTTTTAGAACACGAATTTGGGCACTTAGCTTGGGCTATGCATGAGCAGCCAGATACTGAAAGTGGTAAGTTTTGGATTAATGAGCAAGTTTTCCCTGGTAATATAAACAAGGTAAAGCCTTACGCGGGTGCTTATCGTTGCTCGAATTACGGCACTGTCATGAGCTATGCTACACAAGTAGTTCCTGCGTACTCTAGCCCCCTGATTAGTAATAACGGAGAGTTATGTGGTCACGAAGTTAAGGGCGATAATGCTAGGGTTATGCAGGAATACGCTGAAAGTTTAAGATAACTCCTTCTAAAGTTTTCTCTTCACTTGAAGCACCCTACGGGCTACCTGCTTTATTTCGCGAACCTCCTCGCTCGTTCCTCACTCTTCGGTGGCTCAACCAAGCCATCTTCAATCACAAACAACGTGCTTTACGTTGTCTTGTCCGTTCCGGTCACAATCAGGGCTAGACAAGCTTTCACTTTCGCGGCCAAGTGCTGTCTGAGTGTGCTTTGGCTTGTGCTCTATTTGTCCTTCGGTTGAGTTTCAGCGACTCGTTTGCGCCACTTCTAATCCTTTGCCAGCAGAACTTCACCATCAAAAGTAAAATGAACGCTACGCGCTTTTGACGGTGAAAACCGTGCCGTCAGTCGGGAAGTTAGGCGAAAACGACGATGAAACCCTAATAACCCAAGGAGCACACCATGCCACATTCCCTTTCTTTGCACACTCACAGCACTAAGCCCGCAAAAGCGAGCAACGTATCCCCGTTGCATCCGTCAGGCTCTACAACAATGAAGGTTGCGCCGTTGTCAGTTTTGATTCACTGGTCTGAATCTTCCAGGCTACAAACCGATGAAGAATTTGAGTTTGAAATCTTTGAGGCCATCGCACTCAAAGCCGCACTAGATAACCCATTAGGCGGTTACGACAAAGCAGAAGTAACGGTAAAGTTTGAAGGTGGTCATCTGCATCGGTGTCGAATTGATTTGGGGTGTGGAGGCAATGAAATCGGCTTCGCTGATCATTGCTTTCGCATCCTGGAATATTCTGAATCTCTAAAGAAATCAGAGCCGAATCATTGGTATTTAACTAACCCGCAAGGCAAAGAACTAATAGAGCTGTTGAAAACATATCAACTCAATCGACAACAAGTGGCCAATGGCCGCCAGAGCGCGTTTGAAAAAGTACGTGTAGCTAAAGCGCAGAATAAAGGGATGGTTCAAACACGTTGTGAGGTTAAGCAATGAAAGCATTTGTATTAGATACCCGACTAGTTCGACTGTTTGAAAGGTTAGCTGCCCTTAACCCGCCAGTAGGTCAAATGGTGTCGGCTTTAAATGTTGTGTTACAACAATCGGGCTCTCACATTGAAAGTAAGCAGGATTTCTGTGATTTCATTGAACAAGTAGAACGATTCCAAGCCGAAAGCTCGAGCGAGGGTTTTAGTGAGTGAAGGGGCTAGTTAACCAGATGGTGGGCTTTGTCCGTGCTTCGCACGTCAAAGCCCCAAAACAAATGAAGCAAATTCATTGCACCTTTTTCTTTTCTATCAGTAACTTATTTTTAATTATGACTAAATAATAAGTGTTTTTTCAGCTAATCCTATAGCTTGGTTGAGACATATAAAACGAATAGGACTGGGAAAACATGCGCAAAATCATTGATACTCAAGCAGCCCCAAAAGCGATCGGACCATATTCTCAAGGGGTCATCACTGGTGGGCTAATTTTCACTTCAGGTCAATTACCATTGAGTCCTCATACAGGACTTTTGGTCAAAAGTAGTCTGGAGAAGCAAACCGTGCAGTGTCTAGAGAACATGAGAGCGATTTTGCTCCATGCAGACGCTGACATGTCAGATGTAGTGAAAACAACCGTCTACCTTACCGATATGATGAGCTTTTCCGTGGTAAATGAAATTTATAACGATTTCTTTATTAAGAACGGCGCCAATTTTTTCCCTGCGAGAACCTGCATCGAAGTATCGAAACTTCCTCTCAATGCCCTGATTGAAATAGAGGCCGTTGCTGTCGCGCCTTAGCTGTTACTCGTTTCGTTTTTTAGCCCCAGCCTATAGCTGGGGTTACTATTTAGACATACCTTAGTGCGTACTTTTTCTCCTTATGTTTAATGGTGTAAATCTTACAAATCCAATGCAACCTATTATATTTATGGCTTTTATCACCTAAGTATCGCGAAATGAGTAAGAATTACATTTTTCGAGAGTTAGAGTGCCAAATGACCAAGGAAGAGGTCGCTGAACGCTGTTTTAAAACTGTGAGGAATGTCACGGGTTGGGATGAAGGAAAACCGATACCACCTGAGTGTAAAAGGCTTATGCGTATGGCAAAAGGTCGGGAACAGTTCAAAATGTTATACGACCGAATGGAACTCCCAACTGGACAAATAGTTAAGCCACAACAAATCCTAGCAGGGATTGCGCTTTTGGGGATTCAATCAAAGCTTGAAATCAAGACTTCTACTCACTTAATGAAAATAGCTCGTGCTATAGCTAAGATCATGTAACTCTTTACATAAACCACTGTTATTTAAAGTTTCTCAACATATAATCGATGGGGTAAGTGTGCTGTATAGGAAGGTTCTGGTTCATTTATCAGAGTCTTTCTATCTAGGTTTCGATGACAATGTCTATAAGCTTGATAAAAGGCTTTTTTTTGTATTGAAGCAAGAGCCCTCCATAAATTGCTAGGAGTTATGAATTGAGCCGTTTTGAGCCGTTGTATAAATTTCGGGAAGTTAACAAATACAGTTTAAGTTCAATCGCTGAGAACACATTGTGGTTTTCACATGTGGATGATTTCAATGATCCTTTTGAGTTGTTTTACAAAATAATTTCTGGAATCAACTTAGATAATATGGACGATGCTCTTGAGGTCTACCTTAGCTACGCAGAAAAGAATCAGATGTCCAATGCAGACTTTAAGAATGGATTTCTTAAAACTCTGGCTACGTTAGATGAAGAGGCGAAGTATTCCATCATTGAGAAGATATCGGACACGATAAAACCTCTACAAGACGACAAAATCCACAAAGTTAAATCAGATAACAAAATCTTTAGCCTATCTTTTGCAAACGATCATCCTTTGCTTTGGGGTCATTACGCTAATGGTCTAAAAGGGATGTGTATTGAATATGACTTCAATAAGCAAAAAAAACCACTCAATATCGGCTACTGTCCAGTAGATTACTTGGATAAACCATTCACGATAAACGTACTTAACTTATTGAAAAATAATACTGATATATCTATTTACGGTAATGAGATATTTGCGACTAAAAATGAAGTTTGGTCTTACGAAGAAGAGTTTCGGCTAGTATCTGAAAATGAAGTTATGCCTGAAAACAAATACCAGTTGAGCGAAGATGTTATTAGTTCGATTATCATTGGCGAAAAAATGTCTGTTGAAGACCAATTAAAAGTCAAAAGCACAATCGGTGATAGGAATATCAAATTGTATAAAGCAGTCGCAGTTCCATCTGATTTCAGAATTGATATTGTCGAATACGAAGACTAGTAAGCAAAAGCAATGTCAGTTAATTGCTGTTGCTTATGCCGAATTTACCCCCGTGATACATAACGGGAAAAAGCAAAAATACACGGGTAGCTAAAGGTTAAATATAACGTTACAGGGTCACCGCTAGGTTGAGGAGCACTAGCCCTAATTTAAAAGTTTTTGGGTGGAAGATTAAGTGACACGGAGTGCCACTTAGGAATGAGTAAGATTATACGCCGTTAAAAACAGGCAGAGCTTCGAACATGACTAATACGTTGATAACAATGATGCCCACACCGTAAATGAATACCCCAATCAACACCAACTCTCCTCCAGGTACTCGATAAGGTTTCGCTTGCTGATGTTGTTCGTCGTTATTTTCTTGGTTGTTAAAAATAGCTTTCTGTAACCTAGATTTTCTAGCTAGCAATGCCGGTACGATACACGCCCAAATAGCCGCGGCCGATGCGGCATAACCAATTGCGGCTAGAAAACCGAAAGGAAAGAGAAGAGAAAAAATCAGCGGCGGAATAAATGTGACCGCCCAAGTTTTGGTTCTGCCTTTTGAACTCGCATCAAATTGGAATAAATCGGCTAAAAAATCGAATACCCCCAAGCCAACCCCTATAAAGCTCGACAAAATAGCGGCCGCGGAAAAAGCGCTAATGACATTTGATAACGTTTCTTCTGCTAAGACAGATTTTAGGCTAATGAGTAAGGTGTCTATATTGCCACCTTCGGCAATGATAGGTCCGAAATTTACTCTTGGTAAGTTCCCATAAATACTCATTAACCAAACAGTGTAAGTAAAAAGAGCAATGATCGTTCCGCCCATGATGGCTTTTTGTGCAAGCCTTTCCTCACGGTAGTAATCTCGTAATGTTGAGACGCTATGTTGGTACCCAAACGCGGTCAAGGCAATGGGGAAAAAGACCCACACGTATTGCGCATACTCAAATTTCAGATGAGCAGTATCAAGCAAAGTACTGAGGTTGACATTAAACCAAAGGCCTACGGTGCCAAAGCTAAAGCTAATGATCATAAACAGCATTAAGACTATCGAAATACGGTCGACCATTTTTGTTGAATGCCAAACTAGCCCAGAAAAGATAAAAACGAAAAGGATGGAGGCCAGTTGGGGGGCAATACCAAAATATTCATTCAAAATTAGTCCTGAAGAGGTGATATAGGCATACAGCAAGATCCCCCCGACAAAGTAAATCATTAGGTTATTAAAGAAATTAACCTCTTTACCTAACAAGTCTTTCGTTATGGAAGAGAAAGATGACCGGTAAGGGTAATCTTTTAAAACTTCGAGCAACAAACAGCCACTAGTTGTCATGATAATCATGGTGAAGACCAAAGCCATTAAAGCCCCTATGGTCCAAACTCCAGCCCCAGCGGCTGGGAGCCCAAGCATACCTGCACCAACGCAAATACATGCGACGATACACGCCCCTCCGATAAGTGAAGGCGTCTTCACGGTCATTGATGGTTTCACATTATCCATAACCTGTTTTGTACTATCCATAAATGGTTACCTTTCATTGGTTCGACATTGCTTTTTATATGACCACTACCCGCTTCGTAATGTTGGGCAGAATTTTAAAATCAAAAAAAGCGCTAGAATCAAGGACTCTAGCGCTTAGCTTTTAGAATAAAATAGTAATTACATACTAAATTAGGCACATAATTAGACATGAACCGAATAACGTTCGTCATCGTTTTCATCTGAAGAAAGGTGATTACTCCCATGATTGAGAGAAGTCCTGATCTTTAAAGGCTGCAGCAAGGCCAGTGACCTGCTGCAATCGTAAAACCTCATCTTGGTCCATCCCTAGTTCGTAACAAATTTTATTATTCGTCCAACCCATTCCTTTAAGCTGAATGATCAGGTCTGCTGTGAGCTCTACTTGATGGGAGCCTCGCGCAAGATTATGACGAACAGATGCCGCCATACACTTTTCTTCAGGCAAACTAAGCACCACTGCAGGAATATAGCCCTTTAATACTTGTAGCTCAGGGTGATTCAACAATAATTGATAACGATGAAACCCATCGATGACGACGTATTTTTTCAAGGATGTCTTCAATCGATTAACTAAAATAGGCATGGTTATACCATTTTTATCCATCGACGTTTTTAGGAGCTTACTTTCTGGAGGCGCCATTTTATTTGGGTTGTATTGGTTAGCTTCTATCTCATCAAGTGGGATCATTTCAACATGACAAGCGGGCGGTAAATCAGGAATAAGCTCGATGAGTACTTTGGCCGCTTTATTGTAAATTGCGACCTTGTCAATGGCTTGTTTGTTCGTGTTCTTGATAGGTTTCAACGGCTTCTTGATGCGACGTTGATAAGCTAGAGTAGGTTCACTTTCCATTCGTATCACTCTCTTCTCCATAGAGGGCATGGTATTGTTTTGCTAAGGACTTGTTGTACCCAAAAGAGAGTCCTCGGCACCAATAGTCATTTTTAATCAGTACTTTACAAATCCTTCTCCAACTTGGAACTTGCTTCCTAGATTCCAATTTACTCTCTGCGTAATCAGGGATGCAGGTCACTCCTTTTTGAGGACCGTTTTTACGCCACCACTGTAAGAACTTAAAAATTCGGTCTCGGTAATGTTTTTCTACATGTGGCGGCATGGTTTTCAGAAGGTATTTACTGTATTGCCGGTAGCTAAGTCCCGGTGGTAATTCAAAGCGATAATAACCAAGGATACGCCCCTGGCTTTTTGAGTATCGAGCACCAAAGTTACACCCTTCTACTCTGGCAACCAGTTTTTGCCAGGTATCAGGCTCTAATATTTGATATAGCCAAAGGCCCTTTCTTTGCTCATCTCCAAAAGGTTGGCAAAGTCGCTGCTGTGAAAGAGGGACGCCGGCCTTATGCATTAAGTCGTAAATACGGTTGTAATCCCAATTGAAGCGCGAGTTCGCGACCCAAATATCTGGAGTTTTCCAATCATAAAGAGGGTAAGCCATGTAGACGTCACCCTGCATTTGAGTCGTCCAATATTTATCATCAAATTTCTTTTTGGCGCGATTTTTAATAGTTTTAAAACGATGCAAAGACTCATCCGCTCGTATACCAATGAGTACAGCAATTGGTGTGCCTTTCTTTTGTTGGTACCAATGAGCAAATTTAAAAACGAAATCCTCAAATTCCATGCCTTTATTAAAAAACGGGAGATAATCAAGAGCAGAAATCACACCTTCATGCTGTGGGACTTCCCTGACCCATTGCGCTTTTTTATCAGGGTCCCAACAAAGCCATTTAGGCTGAAATTGTGAAATTGAATTTCTTAAACTAAGCGGTAAGCAAACCCAGTATGGGTTTACTTCGCCACGAAGTACCATACGCTCAATAAAAGCATGAGTTTCGTGGTATTGGGCTTCGAAATCTACGATGAGTACATCAACAGGCAGTCGGCCACGTTTTTTTGATTCTTGGATAGTTAAGTTCAAAAGAACACCAGAATCTTTCCCTCCGGAAAACGAGACATAAAAGTGGCTAAAGTTGTCGAGAAGGTACAATATTCTTTGGCGCGCTCCTTCAAGCACATTGTAATCCTGCTGAATCTTGTCTCGAGAGAAGTAACCTTTTCTTCTTCCCTTAGTAATACTAGGTACGCCCTTGGTAATCATGGGTTCACGAATGTTATTTAACATTCAAACCAAGGTACGTAGATTTCGTGTTTTTTATAAATTAATTATTGGTAATTAATTTAATTTCTAGGTACAGATTTGAAGCCTCATCATAAAGAGCCGCTCTCCCGTTGTGATTTAGGTAAGAACGGCTTGGCTTACATTAAAAACCAAAGTGAAGGTTGCCTCTTAAACCTATAATCCAACTGTCATCGGCTTTTGAGTTAAACGGTAAAGTGTGAAGATATTGCACATTAGGAGTTAACGAGAGAGCCCCCCAATTCATGCGGTAATAGATTTCTGAATTATAAGAATCATCTAGTTCGGCATTAGGTTTAGCCCAACCTAGAGCGATACCAAGCATTCCAGACCCTACCCCACTATATCCTGTGCCAAACACGACCGAAGATTTGTATAGAGCCTCAGGTCCTTGCGCGACCCCGGCTCTGAAAAATGGTATCCATGAGCCGGTTTTATATATGGACGACCAATTTGCGCCATAGTTTTCGCTAGCTTTCTCTTTTGGCCCATCACTGTGCCAAACTGTTAGGTGTGAATTCTTCAAATAAAAATCGTCTTTCGACTCCACCCAACCTATTTCTAGGGACTTAAAATATTGATTATCATTGATGAACTGTTCAACACCATCGAAAGGCTTAGTCGAATCAGCTTTTGCATCAGAGAAACTTGCATAAAAATAATAGTTTTCCGACATCATATGGCGTAGAACGCCGCCGAATGTTGATTCATCTGGGATTGGGATGGAACCGGAACCGGTACTAAACTGTAAGTTAGAAAAACCATAGTAAGGGTTACCCAACTGATAAGTATCAACATAATCAGTCGTATCTAAAAAACCAACCATCATATCGGTAGATTGTTTATTAAAGGTTTGTGTCCAATAAAGATTTGTTAACCTTAAACCTATATCACTAAAAGCTGGTTGGATTAAACCAAACCCTCCGACATTACCCATGACAAATTCAGAGGGCGTACTATCTGTATAACCGTGCTTATGATCAACCCTCAGCTGCAAAGCTCCGGTATCACTCTCTTTTTGGTAAGCTAGCCAATTCAATGTAATCCGTGCAATACCAGCTGCCGCACTGCTGTCTTTGTTCGGCAAGCTCTCACTGGACGTTAAACCAAAAACATAATAATCCACAGCTCCCTTTAGAGCTTTATCTTCAGCCGCATTCGTCAATGTTGGCGTGCCAAAGACAAACATTACGGCTCCCAAAAGCGTTAGCCAAAAACGCTTTGTCTTTTTCGTAAATGGTACATTCTCGCTCATATCAATAACTTCCTGTTGTTGTCATGGTAGTTGTACGGCTCGGCTCAACTTTTGTTAGTCAGAAGGTATTAAGAGGGAGTTGAAAAACGAAATCTTGTAATTAATAGGTAATTTAAGCGCTCGGATTTATCCATTTGTCATACTCATTTATTAAAATCACAAATCCCTCATTTTTAGATACCAACATCAAAAATTGAGGTATATACTATTTCTCATTCCTATACGGAGGCAGAAATGGACAACCAACACACTACAACCACATTTCAAGCGCTTAAAACCGGTGCAGACGCTTACATTCAACGTCGTAATCAACGTTTATTGGCTAATCACCGCAAAGAGTTGCGTAACTTTACTCGAGCAGAAGCATCGGCCTATCTTGGCATTGATGCAAAAACGCTTGATCGCTATGTTACCGCTGCGGCGATAGATCCTCGTCGTCATGAAGACTCGCAATGGTCGATCGATATCGCGGAAATGTACAAGGTACGTAACTTACTGCCGGAAAATCTACGTAAAGACGCTAAGTTCATACGCAGTGAGCAGCAAAAAACGCAAGTGATGGTTATCCAGAACCAAAAAGGCGGTGTTGGCAAAACCGTTTCTGCCGCGACTATCGCATCAGGTTTGGCGACCGAATTTCATCAAGAATACCGTGTTGGTTTAATAGACATGGATGGCCAAGCCACGCTTTCGATGTATTACGCACCCGAAGCCGAGCAAGAAGGTAACTTGTCTGTTGGTGATCTGATGATGAAAACCTTCGATCTTGATGAAGGTGAAACCGTTGAACAAGTTATCTCTGAAGCCTTTCTTGAAACGACTATCCCAAACTTACGCATTCTACCTGCAGCACAAAGTGACCGTGCGATGGAAGGTTGGTTTCATGAGCAAGTGTTCGGCCAAACCTTAGCTTCACCTTATTCACTACTAAAGGACATCATCGATAGCGTTAAAGACGAGTTCGATATAATCATTATCGACACTCCACCTTCGCTCGGCTATGCGACCTTTAACGCGTATTTTGCCGCGACGAATGTAGTGTTCCCGTTATCGATTACAGAGAATGATATTGATGCTACCTGCTCTTACTTCAGCTACATTCCTCAGGTGTGGGCGCTGTTAGAGAACGCAAACCATGAAGGCTACGACTTCATGAAAATATTACTGACTAACCATCGTGATAGTTCAACCACGACCGAATTAATGAATAACCTGTACGATCAGTTCTCTCCTTACTTGTACTCTAAAGAGTTTAAGCACAGCGAGGCTGTCCGCCAGTCGTCTTCCCTACTCTCGACCGTTTTTGACATGTCGAAAAGTGAATACCCGAAAAGCAAAGCAACCTTCCAAAGCGCGCAACAAAACAGCTATGAAGTAACAAGCCAAATATTGCGCGATATTCTCAACGTTTGGCGTGAACAGGAGAACAAATAATGGCGAAAAAACGTGGCGGCAGCCCTCTAGGCAATGCTCCTGGTTCAGCGCAAGCACAACAGTCCGCGGCCAAAGCTAATTTAGACACACTCACCAATCAACTCAGCACTGAGCTAGAAAAAAGTGGGCAAAACGCCGAAGATTACCTTAGAACAAAGTTCGGTTTAGAGTCCGTTGGCAAAAAAATGGTTTGGCAACTAGCTTCTGGGTCAACTGCGACCTTCAACGAAGTGACATTGTCACACGATCAAGTTAAGCAGAACTCTTTTGTAACCTTTGATGTGAATGGCCGTGACCAATCTTTGCTAACCAAAGAGTCTTTGGAAGATTTGAACTCGTTAGAATTTCAACAGTTTTACCCTGCTGTTGGTCGAGAAATAGATGGTCGTATCGATGTGCTTGATGGATCTCGCCGTCGAGCTTGGTTCTTACTTCAAGAAGGCCGCGTAAAAACATTCCGAATCCTCGTCACCCAAGACGAACTGTCTACAGCCGATGCCAAAGCACTAGCAAAACAGTTGCAAACCGCAAAAGAGCACAACCAACGCGAAATTGGCTTACAGTGTCAAACTCTAATGAAGAACGGTGAACTCACTCAAGAAGAGACGGCAAAGATCTTAAATATAAGCCGCCAAGCAGTAGGTCGAGCGCTAAAAGCAGCCAGCATTGACAGTAAATTGATTGCACTATTCCCTGTCGTTAACGACTTATCTCATACTGATTATTCACTGCTAGCTAAAGTGATGAAAGCCTTTATCAATGATAAGAAAGCTCTGAACAGTTTCATAAAAAAAATAGACATTAAATCTGTCAATGCTCAGCCTGAGCAGAGCCAAGAAGATACCAAAGACGAGCTGATTACTTACATAAAAAATGAGTTAAAGATTGTTGAAGCCAAACAACAATCAGACAAAGCTACCGTGACTTCGTTAGCTGAATTCGACAGTAAAGGCATGTTCGCACGTAAAAAAGTGAAAGGCCGTAACTTCTCGTATGAATTTGGGCGATTGTCCAAGGATGTTCAAGCTGAACTTGATGAGGCTATCCAATCAGTCCTAGGTAAACATCAGTAACCCTCTCAAAAAGGCTCTATATTCCTCGGAGCCTTTCTCCTTCTCTATAATCACTAGAATTCCACATAAAAAATAGGATGACTACAAGTAGTACGACTAAGCTATTAATAACAAAGTAAACTTGGGGAACTTCCTTATTAGGCTTAGGATTACTTCATCCTTTATATCCAAAAAATTGGCTAAGTGCAGAGTGTTTGACTCGAGGTGAGCCAACGTTCAAATGGTGGTTCAAACCTGGCGCAAAAACCATTAATTTATGGCTAATAAATGAAACCCAAGGCCTTGAGTTAATTTCCCCCTAAAAACGCCATCCCCCCTAAAACAATCAATATACCGCCAGCGCATCGAATACTATAAGAGAGCCACTTTGGTCTTTTCGTCACCCAAAATCTTAAACCCGATATCCCCAAAACACATAAGAAATCTGCACTGCTAAACATTACATTGGTAAAGACCCCCAAAATGAAGAGCTGAACTCCTACCGATATTTCCGATTCATGCGCTACAAACTGGGGAAGAAAAGCAAAATAAAACAAGGCGGCTTTCGGATTAAGAACATCGACAAACACACTATCCCAAAAGATTTTACGAGGGGAGCTTAACAAAGGGTCACCAAGCGCAGACTCAAAATGAACATGAGAGGTTATCTTTTGATAACCAAGATAGATAAGATAAATGCCCCCTATTTTCTGAATGATCTCTTGCAACAAAGGGGAGTTACTAAAAACCGTCGCGAGACCAAATGCGACAAGAATGACATGAAAGTATCCTCCAACATGCAGACCTAACACAGACAGTAACCCAATTTTTTTACCGCTAGAGACCGTCTGGGCGACACTATAAAGCATCGCTGGACCAGGCATAAAAGCGTAAAGAAGAACCACCGTAACAAAAATCAACAACTGATTACTTTCTAGCATTCTTACCCTCCTTTATTTCCTATCACACTCAAAAAACCATCACCTTGAAGGACGGCGTTTTTTTTGAGTGATTCTGTCCTAGATAAACAAAGACTTTATAATTTCATAGAAGTAACTAGATGATACCGAAGAGACAAAGGGGTTAGCTCTAAGTTAGCGGTCAAAGATTCGATGTGGTTAGGCACCCCGCAGCCCTTCGAAAACCACCTAGCTACCAACGAATAAGCTAATGTTTTTTCTAGAATTTAAAGCTAATTTACCTATAAATAATACCCATTCACTCCGCCTGAATTAAACGCCCACCCTCAACCAATTAACCACAACAAAAAGGGGGGATAAATAGAGTCATTAATAATCATTTTTTATTAAGAATTAGGAATCTATAGCTATAAATTGAAAGGATGTGATATGAATAAATTCTCAAAAGGAGTTTGGGGTTATGGACACACTTATATGCCGTTCTTTCCAATCATTTATCGACTTCTGCGACAACGAGATCGTTGAGGGCAAAAATGTTCATTGCACCTTTAAAGCCTGCAAGGACAATGACTGGCGTTGGATGAAGATCTACTTAGAAGACAAAGGAGGTAAAAATCTCACCTTCAGTTTCATATAAAACAGATAGCATTATCTAATGTGCAAAAAGCCTTACACTTCAATTCAAATTTTATTCACAAATTTATTAATAATATTCAAAATATGAGCCATTATATAAAAGCCTAGGGATTATAATCTAATCACCCTTCTCTAGGTATATGGAGAAACACTATGTTAAGAGCACAACTGGACAACGTAAAACTGCCTATAGGTAATTGCGTACTGCAAAGAGACGACTCGGGGGCTCAACTCATCCTCAGTAATCAAAAATCATTTTCAATCACTCTACCTGAAAGCTGCATATTAGAAACTCTGATCCAAAAAGAAGAATTTATTTCGACTAAAGAAGAGCTGATCATTGCTGCGTGGGGGAACCCGGATATCATCGGCCCTAACTCTTTGCCAGTCGCTATTACCAATCTTAGAAAAGTCTTAGAACTTGATAGTATCAAAATCGTAAATGTTCCAAGAAAAGGTTACAAGATCCACATTCCTGAATTTGAAACTTCGCTAGACCCACCGAAACAGATAAAGTTACCTCGTTCTAGCCAGTTTTCGTGTCCACTCAAAAGAACATCAAACAACTACTTAAGACTCTACCAATGGGCTCTTGTTGGCCTATCTTCCACAATCCTCTCTGTACTAATAATCAGCTATTTCTACTTCTGGCACGAATTTGACATCGTCAACGTCAACGTCAATAACCAATCGAGCCAAATCTGCCTAACTAAAAAGGATGAACTTCAATTCATCTTAGCCTCTCAAAAAAACTTAGCTTCTCAGTCCCAGGAAAACTATCACACTAATCCATAACTCTCGTTGCTTTAATTTTTTCAGATAAAAGAGAGGTAGCCCCTTTGCTGTCTGCAAAGGGGCACAACTTAAAGTGCAGGTTCCAATGTAGCGTTAAAGTGTCTCAAGACCTTAGGCTCATAAGTAAACTTTAAACCTGCAATTGATGAAGCACGTTTCTTCACTTCTTTAAAAGCAGCAATAATGTAATCAAGGTGAGCCTGTGTATAGGTTGCTCTAGGAATAGCTAAACGAAACAATTCAGCCGGGCAAGGCAGCTGCTTTCCTGTTTCAGGATCACACCCTAGTAATAAAGAACCGATTTCTGCACCTCGAATACCTGCCACCTTATAAAGCTCACAAGACAAAGCATGTCCAGGAAACTGTTCTGGTGAGATATGAGGTAATAATGCACCGGCATCAACAAAGGCAGCATGCCCACCCGCTTGCTGGCAACGGACCCCTAACGCTTCTAGGCCGTTCACTAAGTATTCAACTTGCTGCAAGCGTGATGCTAACCAGTCTTCTTCCATTCCATCATAAAGTCCAACAGCCAAACGTTCCATCGCCCCACCTTCGAGACCTCCATATGTTGGAAAGCCCTCCAATAACACGCATAGTGTTTTGCATTCCAACTGCACATCTAAGAAGCTATCGTCTTTGAAAGCGAGTAGCCCACCAATAGGAACCATGGCATCTTTTTTCGCTGACATAGCAAAGAGATCGGCATATTTAAACGCTTCTCTGGTGATCTCTTGAATGCTCCAATCAGAATAACCAACTTCACGCTGTTTAATAAAGTAAGCATTCTCAGCAAAGCGAGCGCAGTCCATAACAACAGGGATACCATAAGATTCCGCTAATTCATAAACAGCCTTAAGATTAGCAATGGAGACTGGCTGGCCACCTGCAGAGTTGCAAGTAATCGTACTTACTATATAAGGCACGTTTTTAGCTCCAACCTCTTCGATTCCAGCTGCGAGAGCTTTCAAATCAAAGTTACCTTTAAAGTCTGCTTTAATTTTAGTATTAAAAGCTTCAGGTGAAGGAACGTTGATCACTCGACAGTTATTGTGTTGAGTGTGCCCTTGTGTGGTATCAAAAAAGTAGTTTGAAAATGCGGCCATTTTGTCTCGCTCTAGCCCTTTATCTCGCTCAGATTTATTGATCAAAGCTGGGACATATAGCTGCTCAGCTCCCCGTCCTTGGTGTGTGGGGATGGTAAACTTATAACCAAAAATATTTTTTACCGTCTGACTAAGCGTCCTGTAGCTTCGACTGCCACTGTACGACTCATCACCTTTCAACATTGCAGATTGCATAGCCTGTGTCACTGCACCTGTACCGCTATCAGTAAGCAAATCGATAAACACATCGTCGCTCTCTAATAAAAAAGGGTTGTACCCTGCTTTCATCAGCGCCTGCTCTCGTTCTCGCTCCGTTGTTCTTTTCACTGGTTCAATAACCCTAATTCGATAAGGCTCCGGCACATAGTGTGAATCCATCGGATGTTCTTTATTATTGCTTATTGCTGACATAGGTATTTCTCCAGACATTTTTATTCTTAATGGGTACTTGGAGAAGGCATAGCTAAAGCTCTCTAGTTCAGTACACTCAATCCTTATTATTGCGGATTAAGGCGCTCTCGCTTTACCTCCTCCAACCGCACAAAAATGAACCAACAAAATGGGTTTGGATATTAATTTCAGCGTAATTTAACTATTAATAAATAAGAAAGATTAAGTGAAAAATGGAACTGGGGAGGCCAAAAGTATGGCGCTTTTCCAAGAAAGGAAATATTGAAATTTACACGCACTTTCTCAAAGGGATAGTAAAGCTAAGTCATTCATTTTTATTAATAAGAATAATTAAATAAACAATCTACTCTCGAAGTTTCACTATGGATATTTGTGATATGAGAAAGGAACTAAAAGTACCTTTTCGGTTAAATAGAGATAGCGAGTTTATTATGATTCTAGGCAATACATTAGTTGTAGGTGCAGGACCCGCCGGCATTCAAACCAGTCAGATTCTTGCTCCTTTTAGTCAGAAAATAGCTCTCATAAGCAAAAGCTCTCATCAATGGGAGAATAGAAAAAGACTAATGCGACAACACGGAAACGTTGCTAGCTGTGAAGTAAGTAAGCCACAATTAGCACCACTTGTTGGTCTTATTAGATTTGATGAACTTTATACAGATTTATCTCCCCTGCCCTCTTCATGGGACACGCTAGTTCTAGCGACCCCCGCTCACGCCTATTGTGATGTCCTAGCTTCTTTTTCTGAGCTCTGCTTGAAAAATCTAAAGCAAATTATCCTTATGTCATCCATGATTGGTGGGTGTCTTATCCTAAAAGGGATATTGAAAAAGAAAAAGGTATCTCCCAACATCATTCTTTTTTCTAGCTACTTTGCAACGTCTCATTTTTCATCTAATCCAACAACACAACACCCTCTTACAGTCACGACTAAAACCGTGAAAAAAAGAGTGTATATTTATCTCTCCGAACCCAATGATGTCTTGTTTAATGCTTTAAGGAACGCATTAGAAAAAGTGAATGTTCAAGTCGTTCTCTTTGATAACCCATTTAGTGTAGAAGGCAGAAACGCTGCAGCTTATGTACACCCAGCTTTTCTAATCAATACGTTTTCTTTAGATCATATTCTTTCAAACGAAGATGACACTAAATACATGTATAAGCTCTACCCCGAAGGCCCTATCACCATGGAGTTGATCAAAGAGTTACTGCATCATTGGAAATCAATTTCTCGCCTACTAGAACATTACTCAGCGGAACCAATCAACTTACTTCAATTGCTCAATGACGAAAATCTCCCCGTACTTGAGGCAACGATTCCAAAAGATAAAATAGACTCTTTCAATGAACTCAATGAAATAGAGCAAGAGTACCTACTCTATGTTCGATATAGCACAATACTGATAGACCCAAACCCTTTTTCAGAATCCAACACCAAAAAAAGCACTTTTGAGGTTTCTGCTAAGCCTTATCTCAAGGGAAAAATTAGAAAAGGACGACTACAACTACCTAGAACACCATTAGAAGATTTGCAGACACTTTATTGGCTTAATCATTTAGTTCAACAATCTAGCCTTGTTTCTTCTATCAGCTTTCAATCAATAGAAGTATTTGAATCTTGGGTAAAAGAAAGAAACCTGCCCACGACATTAATCCAAGCCCTAAAACAACGCGCTTCTGAATACTACGTTCATGCGACACCTTCTATCAGCCAATAAATTATCCTTAATTACTATAAGCCTAGGAGGAGTTTGCTTAGCATTTTACCGTTTTGCTTCACAAGAAGTCAGTAACGAAGGAAAAGGAGATTAAGGTGCGAATAAGAAAAGCAACTATCAACGACATATCCTCTATCAATGCTCTATGTCATGAACAACTGGCAGGTAGCCACAGTAAAATGAGCCATTACAACAGAGAACGAAACGAATACAGCTTGAATGATTACAACTTAAGCAAGCTAAGAATTATTGAATTACTTTTCACCGAATCCTTGATAAAAGAAAAAATCGAGAATAAAAACACTTATTTTTTCGTCGCTGAAACAAAAAAGAAACAGGTAGTAGGCTACCTAATCATCAGTGTTCATTATCCAAAAAGAAAGCCAGTCATCCAACAACGAGCCCCATCTTTTTACGCTTATGTCGAACGATTCTATGTGTCATGTAAATACCACGGACAAGGTATTGAACTAGCACTACTCAATAGTTTTGATTATTGGAAAAAATACAAATCAGCACACTAATATTATCTTTCAAAATATAGAGAAAAGTTGTCAATGCTCAGGCTGAGCATTGACAACTTTTCTCGCATTTAAATCAGCCTAAATCGGTTCGTTTTCCACTCTAATCCATCAATCACACCTTCTTGGTACATGCCTCCCCAATCATAAAAGAACGGCGCAAACCCATGTCCACCGGTTAGGTGGGATAGAGCAATACACACCACCACAACCCCTGCGGAAATTGCATATTCGATAGGGTCACCGGTTCTAAATCGACCTCCAAACAGATGGAAGCGCCTATCACTGTAAGGCGAAAAAGGCACACCTGATACTGTCATCGCATCAGTCAAAATATGGCTAACGCCACCCCAAGCAAATGCCATCCCGATCCCGTGATAATCCCAAACCAAAGTAAAGGCTAGGGCAGCCAGTAACCAATGCGTGAAAACATGTGTGGGGCCTCGGTGTTTGATATGTCGATTGCCAACCTTAAGTACGTATTCAAACCAATCAGGAGCAGTTGCACCTGCGACACACACAGCAACATGAGGAGGTGACACCACAGCACAAATCGCGCCAGCAATTAAGGTGTGATTGAACCATTTCATTGTGATTGGGTATCGGAAGTAGGGCGGGGAAGGTAAGCGAGTTTTTGAAGATAACGGTTCATCTGATCAGTATATGTGGCCTCACACATTGCCACCAAAGCTAAACGATGCTCAACGATTTTAGCTTCATGCGCCAAAACATCTCGATGAGAAGAGGCCACCTTTTCAAGCAAAGCGACTTGCTCTGATACGTTCGCCACCCCTTTTTTCACTCTCAGTTGCGCTCTGGCCTCCAAAGAGAGATAAAGCCCCATTAAGCGATAGGCATAATTTCTATCAGCTAAGGATTGAGTAAAGCTTGCTACAGAGGTAGCTGTAGCGGTACGACGCTGATATTCCCATTGGCGCTCCCGAGATTGTTCAGTTGTGGAGTAGAGCGGCATTTTGCCAACTATTCCAATGTAATGCTCAGTTATCTCTGGCCAACCTTCAGGATCATACTCATCGATGTTAGATTTCATGCCCGCAACCAAGTTTAAATCGAGCTTAAATTTACTCTTCTCTGGGTAGCACTTAAGTACAGTGTTAAAAATCGCATCCGGATCCACTTTTGGTGCCGGCGTGAGGGCAGGGGTTGGGACATTATAGTGGGGAGCTTGACCTTTTAAAGTAGGGAGCTCGTAGGGCTTGATTTCTGGCGGTAGTACCTCAGCTTCCTCCCAAGGCACACTAATACCCCAATCATTGGCATAGGCAGCACTGAACGCGCATAAACTAATCCATATAAGGAAAACATTAATCAGCACGCGTCGACCTTCTTCCAGTACCTAACATCTGAAGCCCACCAATAACAGCACCAGCTTCCCATGCACCGGCCACCACACACATCGCTACCATGAACCAAATCAAGGCTTTGGTCGTGTCGTAACTAACATCACTCTCTAAATTAATTCGCTGTGGAGCACGGCGCTCTACGATAGGCCGAAAAGAAGGAGGGAGCCTCCCTTCCTCGCTTGATGTCATTAACCAAACTTTGGAAGACAGTAAACATTTACGGGCTATTTGTGCTTTTCGGCCAGTCAGCTTATGAGCGTCATCAATAAAAAGTAAGGCTTGGGTGTCAAGAAGGTAATCAGCTAAGAGATCCGCCTTAAGCTGCAAGTTGAGCTTCCCCCAGGGCGTATAATCTTCTGATTGTACTTCTTTGTCTTGGTGCCATTTTGCAATGCCTTTCACCTCCACCCAACTTGATAAAGGCATCAGCCCCTCAAGTAAAATAGGTTGCGGCTTTTTCCCCCAGATTTCGTGTCGGCTATCCTTTAAGCGCATAAGCCAGCGGCTTTTACCTGAATCATGCGCTCCCGTAATTAACTGACACTCCTTCCGGCGCAAGCTGGTTTCTTTACGATCACGACTTGGCGCAAAGCGTCTTGGTGCATCAACAATCAATGGTGTCACATAACGTGTTCCATCTCTTCGCACTCGTTTATGATCGGTTCTGAGTTTCAAAAATCGCATTCTATTCCGTCCTTACTTGTCCAGAATAAATCACCGTATTAGAAACTGAAAAAACCAAATAGCTCATTTCGAGCTTGTTCAAAACTCCATGTAATTGACATGTTTATAAGCAAATTAAAAGTAAATTATTGAGCGAAGAACTACTGTAAAAATCGCACAACGAAAAAAATTTTCATGTGAAACATAGGGGTAAACAACAAGGACAAGAGGCACAACAACGACCCAATAACCATATGCACGAATAATACGGTCATTTAATTCGTTCACATTTATGACAGGCAATAAAATTCTTATGACGGGCTGGGTGATGCAACACAAAAACGTTAACATCAACCAAAGACCATCTTTCATTTTATTGTTGGCTTTTCAGTCTCATACTTCATCAAGCGCGTATTTATACGACAGATTAATTAGGGCTGGGCATAGTCGCTTGGCTCGCCACACCATTGCAGGTCAAGACGTCACTCTTTCCCCTTTCTAAATAAGTTTGTGTACTACTTTATCAATCTTCTTATCTAGCGAATTCATCACTGAGAGCTTGTTTGTATCTAAATCCATGAACCTAGATTTAGCGTGTCCCCGTCTAGACACTATGACACTGTCACTTACTATTTCTTTTACTAAGCCTAAAAACTTAGTTCCACCCATTTATTTTATATCGCTGGCGAACACCCGCAACGATCAGGGTAGTAAGACCCTAAAACGCGAGTACACAATAAAAAGTTAATGGATTAAATAAGAAAAAAATAAGAAATCAAGCGATCAAAAATCCATAGATTAATGAAGATAAACATATCAATTACATGCGATTAGTGACAAACATAAAGAAATTTCAAAGCTAGATGTTAGAGTATTAACACTTACTTAACGAGCAACATCAAAGCTCTCTAGAGATTTGATGTTGCTTGTTAAGTCACCGACTGAACCTGAGTGAAGTTGGTATTATTGTAAAACTAGATCCTAAAGGTTCTAGTTTCTTAGTAGCCACCTAAAAGTATAGACATTTACCGAAAATATATTGATATTTACCGATTTATTATAAACATTTACCGATAAAATATTAATATTAGACGATCTTACATATAAACATTTACCGAACTTAAGCATTAACATATCAACATTAACCGATCTGGGTGACGGGTAAGATCATAATTTAATGATAATTAATGATCTTTGGATCAGGTTGATGGAAAAACAAACAAAAACTATAGCTCATCAGTAATCCTATCTTAAGTTTGATCTTTTAGAATCAAGTAAACATTTACCGAAGTAAGTAGTTATTTACCGATATTTATACATAATTTATGTGATGAGTTATAGATATTTGCCGAAATCATATAGACATCTACTGAAGTTGATGAGGTAAGTAAGGTTATCTGTTAAAATGATACTATCGCACTCTTAGGTAATGATCATGACGTTATCATCCAACTCTAGCCTGACAGTTATTAATGAAGAGGACCGAAAGAATCGGTTTATCTCATCGATTCTTTTCTCTAGAGCAACCATCTTTCACCCTGCATCTCGTTTAACTTCTACGATGCAGTCAAAACTGATTCAAATCGCTCAAAGTGGTGGCACTGATCCAAATCACCCACTAGAAAGTGTGAATATTAATAGTTATGGAAAGAATTTCAGAGTTGATCTGCATGTAGATTATCTACTACAGCCTCATCGCGATATCCTCGAAACTATGCTGGCCTACGCTCAAACGATTCAGTTAGATGATGCTTCTTATGAAGCCGGCGCACGTTTAACCTGGTCTCAGGTGTACCAAACCATTTCTGATGGTGAAATATCAGATACTCAACAAGATGGCTTCGACTCTTTTATTGACCGAGACGCGACCGTTTTATCAATGAGTATGTATGAATTAGCAACCCGAATGGGCATGGCGACCACTCGCGCGAACTACGATCAAATTGAACGCCGCATTACTCAATTAGCAACGGCTCACTTAGTGATAAATGAGCTTGATGAAGAGCAGAACGTAATTGGCAAAAAGCCATTAGAGTTTGTTCAAGATTACCGTTTTTATTGTGACCGAAGTAAATTTAAAACAGGCCGTAAAAACAGTAAGAACCTCACTAACCATGTGTTCTTAGTTCCAGACATGCGTCTGCTGCAGGCGATACGCGACCATGGCTATTATTACCGATTAGAACAGCACAAAATGACCAACTACAGTAAACCGTCTGTTCGTTCATTCTTAAAATACATTACCACGCATAAAGCTGAGTTCTTACACAACAAGAAGTTTGAGTGGGCACTCGATAGCTACATTCAATCTATTGCTTCGAAGGTCAGCCATAGTTTCCGTAGTGATCTCAGAAAAGATTTGCTAGCCAATGCCGTTCAAATCGAAAAAGACTTCAGCCTTCAATTTCGCGATGTGGGTAATGGCATACAGATATTCTACATTGGGGAGGGTGAATCATGATCACTCAATCTCTTGATAGCTTGATGGCTTCACCTGCTAGTCAAAACTTAAGTTTCAGCTTAAAAGGTTTACTTAAAGGACATGTAGGCATGTTAATTGCCGCGCCTAACGTTGGTAAGTCTCACCTAGCATTGTGTATTGCAATGGAACACGCTTCTTCAATGTCTTTACTCGGGATGAGCGCGGCCGATAAACCCGAAAAAACCTTAGTACTGAGTTCAGAAGATAGTGCCGGTGTCATCCAGTCTCGGATGAAAGAAAAGCTGGCTAATTGCACAGCCACTATAAAGTCAGAGCTAAAAAACAATCTCCACTTTCTAACGGATATTGAACCGATAGTGATCCCACCCGATAGCTCGGTCCAAGAACAGGCAGAACATAAGCAGTATTTAGATCAACTCAAGCAAACCTTCTCGGAATTCGACTTAGTGATAGTGGATACGGTGACGGAATCAATAGGCCGTTGTGAAGAGGTAAAACACGATCGCTTAATCAAAAATGTTTTTCAGAGTCTTGCCAGTGAATCAGGCGCCAGTTTGTTGCTTGTTCACCATGTGAATAAAGATGAAATCCGCGGTAACCAAGAAATTACCATGGCCTCAGGTGCAGGTCTAACGTCGATAATGCGATTAACAAAGTGCTTATTTACGTTAAAGAGAAACAAAGAATCGTTGTCGATTAAATACCTTAAGAGCAATTACTTACCTGAAAATGAAAATCAAGAGTTCGCGGTTGAAGTGAGACAAAGCCTCACTATTAATCCACAGGTCTTCAGTTTGAAATCCAAGGCGTCTAAGCCCGCGCGCTCAGCGCAAAGTATTAAGCAGAGCCCTAAAAAAATCACGCTGCCAGGGACTATTCCAGAACAAGAAGAAATTGAAGAGCGTAAAAACCTCAGGGACGTTTTGTAAGCGACCTCTCACACTTTCAAACAGCACCGACATTCGGTGCTGTTTTTTTATCTGACCCTGTTCGCACTCTTTGTTATCCGTTCATATTTTTTCGCTCAGCTTGTCCAGTTTGGATCGCCTTTAATTAAGGAGGAAGCATGGCGAACTACGCGTATTTAAGAGTCTCATCAGACAGCCAAGATGTGGCAAACCAAAAGCACGGGATCTATGACTACACCAATAAGGTTGGGATAGGTAATTTGGTGTTTGTTGAAGATGTGGTGACAGGTAAGAAAAAATGGCGGCAACGTAAATTAGGTGCGTTAGTGGAGGGCATGACGAGCGGAGATTGCATCGTATTTGCTGAAGTCAGTCGAATTGCGCGTTCTACTTTACAAGTGCTTGAGGTTCTCGAAGTGTGTATGGAAAAGAAGATCAATGTCTATATCGCCAAACAGAATTTGCAGCTAGATGGTTCAATGCAATCTCGCATAACCGCAACGGTGCTAGGACTTGCGGCAGAGATAGAGCGTGAGTTTATCTCGATGAGAACAAAGGAAGCGCTTGCCGCTAGAAAGAAAAATGGCATGATTCTCGGAAGACCAAAGGGCCAAGCTGAGAAGCTGAAGCTCGATGTTAAACGTGAACAAATAGAGAAGTATTTAAAGATGGGCTTGGGGATTCGTCCCACAGCCAAATTGATCGACGAAGCGCCGAGTACGCTGCGTGACTACATGAAGCGACGCGGGTTAACCCTTAAATTAGCTTAAGGGTTAAGAGAGTTGTGAAAAGTGCTTGGCAGGTGACATGTGCTTACCAAGAACGGCTGCAATCACAATGTGATTTTGCTTTTGGATGTAATAAATCACATGGTGCTTTAAAGGAAACCGGAAGTAGTTTTTTCCCAGTTCAGAAACTTCTATGCCAAGCAGCTGGTTGTTCGCCAGTAATTCCATTGATTGCTTGAGCTCTGAAAAGTAAGTCGTCCATTGTGTTTGCCCCCATCGCTCTAATGTATAGCGACGAATCTCAATGAGATCAGATTGCGCTGCAGAAGAAAGCTTGTAGTGCATCATTAATCAAATTTACCTTGGTTAAGTGCGTTCATGAAGTCGTTACCATCGACCAGGTTATCTGATAGAGCATCGGCCTCTGCTTGTTCGAAGCGTGATTTCACCACCATCAATTTGAGTGCTTCAAGTTGTTCATATTCTTCACAAGACATCATCACCGCAACGGGTGAGCCGTTCTTATTAATTTGTACAGGTTCACGTTGAACCTTCATCAGTAAGTCACCAAATTTGGTTTTAGCTGTATTAGCAGTAAGTGATTGCATAATATTCTCCTTTTCGTTCATTATAAACGAATCGAACGATTTAACCAATTTGTATGATTCTGTGATTGAAGGTAATCTGATGTATTGTCCATAAAGGTGTAACTTTGTGGACAGTACTTGCTACCCATCTCAAATGTGTCCAGTTAGTCTTCTAAATATCTAGTGAACATGTACACTAAAGTTAACCAATCTTAATGTTCATTTTAAGGCACTTCTCATGAAAATAGGCTATGCCCGTGTCAGTACCCAAGACCAAACACTTGATGTTCAGATTGAGCAGCTTAAGGCGATTGGCTGTGAAAAGATTTACCAGGAGCAGGTGAGCGGTAAAACCTCAGACAGAGAGCAGCTTAACTTGTTACTGGACTTTGCGAGGGAAGGGGACATTATTCATGTTACCAAGGTCGATCGCATAGCCCGTAATACCATTGATGCTTTGCAAATTGCCGATCAACTTGCAGCAAAGAAAGCCGGCTTAGTGTTCCATGACTTGGGTGATCTGGATATCAACAGCGATGTGGGTCGAGTTATTTACACCACCATTTCAGCGTTCGCAGAAATGGAGAGAAAACGCATCCTACAGCGCTGTAATGAGGGCCGGGAGAGAGCTCGTGAAGAAGGAAGGCACCTCGGTCGATTTCCTAATAAGCAGCTTCATGAGCGTATTCAGGAGCTTGCAGGGCAGGGTATGAACAAGCATGCGATAAGCAAAGAGTTAGGGTGCAGTCGAACAACGGTTTATAAGGTTTTAGAAATGAATAATTTTGTTTGGAATGATTTTGGTACGTTAGCGTCTGCTAGAAAGTCTGGTTCTATGGTTCTTATAGAAAATAGTGTTGGTGATGTTCGTAAAATGAGTATCAATAAGTACAAAGAGACCGCGATAGAAGTCTTTGAAAAAGCACAAACGCTTGTTGGTCACCCGGTCTCAATCAGCACTAGTCAAAATACGGGGAACTGGAGTACGAGTGAATGGTTTAGTGAGATTGAAGCTCGATGATCTCTATGGAAATAGAGCTATTAGCTGCGATCGTTTTTTGGTGTTTAGTCGTTCCCGCTATCTATGTCTTCAAATCACATAAAAAGCTATCTAAAAAGTTAGAAGATGCTGAAGAAGAAATTCAGCGATTAAGAGATTTGCATCAGCAACCCAATAGTGAGGTTATCTCGCTCAATGGAAAGCTTGAAAATAGCGAGAAAAGTGCTGATTTACTTGGGAAAGTTATTGGGCAAAAAGATAGAGAGCTATCTGTTCTTAAAAGTAAATTATCAACGTTAGAATTAAGAAAGAAACGGGTAGGAAATGAAGTCACAGTAATTGGCAAAAGACCAAATTCAGAGTTATCAAATGATCTGCCTCAATCGCGAAAAAGGGCAATTGAAGAAAAAGGTTATGACCCTTATTGTATTGCTAGTGTTATGAAGGCCAATCAAATCCCATATTCAACACAGGCCAAAAAGCCTCTTAAGAAAACAGAACCTTTAAGGTTTAGCCGTCATAGTGCATCGTCATCTTCAGAAAATACCTATCAATACATGGGAGAAGATGATCCTGTACACAGACCACATCACTATGAAAGAGATGAGGATGGGCGTAGGTATCGAGTTTATGATGATGACTATTGAATATACTATCAGCATAAAATTTAACCTTGGTAGGTTCAACAGACCCTGTAAATAATTCTGTGACATGCAGGCTATTTAAATTACAGACTCAAAGAAAGCGAATCAGAGTAGCTACCTATGCTAATGTAGCTTTGCTAAACACAGCCAATTTAGTTAGCCACTATTCTAAGCTGAGAAAATGAAAAACCATGCCATGGGCTAAACTCGTACCGCTTCGCGCTACAGCCTATCACATAAACATCTTCACAGCTTAGGTGCCTACCAAAATTAACTGTAGCAAAGCCTCTTTTGTTACCAGCCCCTTCCCCAAGCTTGGGGCGCTCGCACTCCGTGCCAGCTACTTACCGCGCACATTGTTTACAAAAAACGCAAACAAAGTGCGTCACCCACCATCATTAATCAGTTCGTGTTAGTGATCGCTGAAAGACCAGACAAAGGCCAGAGCTAAAATGTAGCGACCTCACAGCGGCTATTTACAATAGCATTTTCGTTACCCTGTAGCTTTTCTATGCGCTTTGAGCGGAGGCATTCCCATTGCGACACCGGGTCTTGTTTATCCCAAGCATTCATTAATTGGCGCTGCTGGTTACTCATTTGGTATTTTGGATAAGTGCTTTCCATATACATATAAGTCCTTGCTATACGCCCTCGAGATGCAACAGGTGGCTGTGCTTTTCTGTCATTAATGCGCATATCACAGTTGCCGAAATCTGATTTTTCTTCTGGTAACATGGTGAAGTTGTAATTGCTTCTTAGCGCATTAACCGCCCCTATCGCTGGGAAAAGATTATGCATATCAGCTTGCATGTAACGGTACTCTTTATTCACTTTTTCCGCACACCTGCGGCCTTTAAATGACTTATCTTTGCTGTTTACGCACTGCTCATCACCATCGCGCCATTCACTAAAAGCCTGGCCAAAGTTCTGTGCAGGAACGACATGTTCCCACTCAACCTTTTTCGACCTTTTCTTATGCTTGGTTGTGACAAAACCATCAGGGTGTTGAACGTTTTTCTGTGCATCGAACTGAGCTTCACAATACAGTGTCACCCGATGATCTTGATATACTTCTCTTTCAAGCGTCCTTTTTGCTTTGTTGAATGAGTCTATGGTTGTATTACCTGCGCCGAGAGCTGAAGAGCTAAAGGCAAACAAGATAAGAGGGATGGCTGTTTTGATGATAGGCATAACGGCTACTATAGAGATGAGGTGATAGAAGAATAGTGCAGTAATTATTGTTTTTTACCAAGCCCCTTCGGGAAACCATGCTTTATTTCGCGAATTGGATCTTATGCTCATACTTCGCAACGTCCCAATGGCTCAACCAAACCACAAAGCGTTTCACTGTGTTTTGTCCCTTCGGGTCACAATCAGGGCTAAAAATGTAGTAATGAAGCTTTGCTCACCACTTCAGTCAAAACTTGCCACTTCTAAGTGGTGAACACGAAAAAACATGTCATGGGCTAAACACGTGACGCTGCGCGACACAGCCCATCACATAAACGTCATCACCACTCAGGCGGCTGCGCATTGTCTTTCGTAGCAAGGCCGCTTAAAAGATCGATTACCAGCCCCAAACCCCAAGCTTGGGGCCTTTAGTTCAAATTGAACATAATGTGGAATAATACAAAATAGCACGTGCCGGTTCGCCAGCAAGCTGTCGGGCACTGAGCTACTTCAAGTATTATTGGACATTATGTGTAAATTTTCACAACCGCACAGAAAGCGTGCTGTAAGGTAGCCAGGCAAGCTGGCAATTGTTTATCTGCCTTGCCCAAAAAGACGGGCAAAGCAGGGCAGTTGGCTAACGCATCAAAACACAAACAACGTGTTTCCATGCGGTCACTTACTCATGGGCCTGGTACATTTTTCGTTGCGGTCAGTTTTTGTTGGCCGTGCCGTCCAATGCGCGTGCCCCCGGCACTCGGCCAGCCCTCTTCGCTCTCATTCTTTTCTTTGCCCATTTGGCTCCGGGCTGCAGTGTTTGTGGTCCATTAACCATTGTCGCTCCCTATCGTTGTCGGGTACCCAGTGTCTAATGAATCCCTCTTTTGTCCACAAACACACACCACATCCCCCGCCCACCCAATGCTGCGCCCCGTCCTTTGGTTTAACAAGCTTTGTAGCCGCTGTTGTTCTATATGTTTAAGTTGCATTATCACGTGTAATTTATAGGCGCAGCGGTGGTCGTGTCGTGGTGTTATTGTCAAAATTCACACCTATTGGGGCTTCTCTAAATGAATGGTTCGCGTAGCTGAAGCTATGGTTTCTGCTCGGTGTGCAATGATAATGCGAGTGATATTTAGTTGCTGAACGTGTTGGTTAATAATGGCTTCATTATTAGCATCAAGGTGGCTCGTAGATTCATCTAAACAGAGGACTTTAGGCTGCTTATAAAGAGCTCGCGCGAGAAAAATACGTTGAAGTTGCCCGCCGGAAAAGCTACTTCCCATGTCTCCAACCAAAGAATAAAAGCCTAATGGTAGTCGTTGAATCTCGGCTAAAATGTTAGCGTGGCGACAACTCTCTTTTAATCTTTCTTCATCATATGGGCTATCAAACATGGTGATATTTTCGCTCAGTGTTCCTGAAAGTAGAGTGTCATTTTGCATCACACTTCCTAGGTGTGAACGATACGTTGTTTTATCTAGCTTTTGGATATCGATACCATCTAGGTAAATGGTTCCAGTCGTCGGGGAGAGTAACCCAAGAAGGAGCTTAAGTAAGGTTGTCTTGCCGCATCCAGATTCGCCGGTGATTGCGATACTTTCTCCAGGCTCTATTTCAAAACTGAGTTGGTTTAGCACCCAAGGTGCTTGGTCAAAATAACGAAAGCTGACGTTCTCAACTTTAATATGACCTTTCACTGGCAGGGGAAGTGAAGCTTGGCCTGGTGAATCTTCTTGGGTATGTAAAGTGATGTCGGAGAGCCGCTCTAAGTGCAAGGTGAGTAGTTTAAAGGACAGTATTTTGTCTATGAAGGCAAGAATGCTCGTCGTGAACTGGTTTTTGTACGCAATAAACGCCAATAACATTCCCACCGTCAGCTCCCCTTCGATCACAATCAAAGCTCCTAAATAAACGACAATAACCATCTCCAACCCAAAAATTAGGTCGTTGAGTGTCGTTTCTGCGATGTCCAGTTTCCCTAATTGAATATCGGTGTTGATCACTTCTGCATAGCGGTTTAGCCAACTGTTTTGTCGGTGTGTTTCATGGCTAAAGAGTTTAATGGTTTGTATTGCTCGAATACTTTCTAAAAAATGGGAATCTTCTTTGGCTTCCGCCACTATTGATTCTTCAGTGATGCGGCGGTTAGGAAAATAGAACAGCCACTGAACGACAAAAGAAAGCCCAACTACAGCAAGCACAACACCAGTCAGAAGTGGGCTATAAAGAAACATCATTATTAAGACAACGGATGCCATTAAGCCATCGATTAACGCTTCAACAATACCTGTTGTGATTAGCTCCCGGATGGCGTTGATAGAGCCAAATCGAGAGACAACATCGCCTACATGGCGCTTTTCAAAATAAGCATTAGGCAGTCTGATCAGGTGATGGAATAAGTTAGCGCCCATTTGGATATTGAGTGCACTACTAAATCGCACAACGAACCAGCTACGAAAAGCGGTCACACCGGTCTTTATCAAGTTCAGTAGCGCAAAGCCCAATGCGAGAACCATCAGCAAAGGTGTGTCATGACTGAGCAGGACGTTATCAACTACCCACTGCATGTAATAAGGAGCTATTAATGCGGCGGCTTGAATGACCACTGATAACATTAATAGTGTAACTAGGGTGCGTTTTAACCCATGAATTTTCTCCCACAGTTGGTTAATTCGCATGGTCTCGCGTTTGTCTTGTTTTTTAAAGTTACTACTGGGGTGTAGTTCGAGTGCAATACCGGTAAAGCTGCGAGCAAATTCAATTGTAGATAACTGGCGCTTACCCTGAGCGGGGTCATTGATATCAACCTTTCCATTACACACTTTGGTTAGCACTACAAAATGGTTTAAGTCCCAATGAATAATGCATGGCAAAGAAAGCTGATCTAACTCTTCTACTTCACATTGTACTGCTCGTGCTGTGAGCCTTATTCGATTAGCTAATTCCATGACCTGTTTTAAATTCATGCCCTGTGTACCAATCCTTACCATGCGTCTAAGTGAGGCGACATTGATTTGGTAACCGTAGTATCCGGAAATCATCGCAACGCACGCTAATGCGCATTCTGATACTTCGGATTGCATCACCAAAGGTACGCGTTTTAGATGTGTGTAATGCAATCGATGAAGAAGGTTATGGGGGTGTCCTAACATACTCTGTGTTCTTTGGTTGTGAGAGGTGCTCATTGGGTGCCTGTTCATGCTTTTTATAGTTTGAACAACGAGTTGCTGTGCTCTTTTTTATTAATTAAATTCCACCCAACCTTATGAGTATTTACGGATAATGACATGTTATTAAAGGAGAAATTACGATTAATTATCTATAAGGGATTCGGGCATTTGATTCGTAGTATTTTTATGCCCCTAGGTTGATAAACCAATAAGAATTGAGGGTTATCAATAAATTAACTCATAAATTAATTGTGGTTCTGATGGTATTTAAGCCTTGATATAGCTAGGGCTAAACCCCTGTAGGTCTTCCGTTTACGCAAGCGCCAGTTCTGTGCCAAGTTTTATTGCTGCGTTGTACAGGCGTTATTCAGGGAGAAACATTAGTTACGTTAAGGATGAGAAATGAAGAAAGTTATGTGCCAACAAGTAGCGTCACTCTCAGAGGACATGCTTGATAAAGTTGTGGGTGGGAAGGGATACGACGGTTGTACCTCTAAACCTAAAAAGCTGCATAAAGCAGCGACGAAAAAAGGAAATACGTCAAAGGGCCGTGATTGGAGCGGGGGCTGTAATAGCCGTTCGTCTTAGGTATTGGTTTTAGGTGATTATCGTGGGGTATGTCGTTCACTTACCTCACTTTTTTCTTAAATCAGGTATTCCTTTTTATATATGGAGCACATTATGAAAACGTACTTGTTATCACTGTTTGTCGCTCAATTCCCGTTGCCTATGGCTGACAAGCCTTCTCTTGTCTCTATGTCAGATAATGCCATCATGCCTATTACTCGGCAGGCGTTGGTAGGTTGGTGGCAGTGTTGGTTTACTTTCCCGTTGATTGGTGACCGCATTCTCAACGAACATTTGAGATTGGATAAAGACGGCAGCTTCTCATCGCAAGGGATGTTTGAATACTTTTTAAGTAATCAAGACAAGCCAGCTCTCTTCTCTTTTTCAGCTCAAGGAAACTGGGACTTTTATCAGCATCAACTTCGCCTTGAGTATGCCCCTTTTGATATCGAACCCATGGGCGAGTTGAGTGAACAGTATCTAAACGACATCAAAAAAATCTACCTATCTCCATCCTATAAAGGGACGCGTCGCACTGTGTTTGATGTAGAGCTGTTACGCGAAGATTCCATGACAATTGGTGATGAATATGACAGCTGGCAGTGCGTTAGATAATAATATCCAACTTGTTTTTGAGCTTATCAATAGTTCTGAGTCCACGCTGTTTGATAAGAAAAAAGCATGTGGTTTCGTAGAGAAGTTACTGGCGCTTCAAGGGCAGGTAAATCACGAATCTGTGTCTATTTTCATTCGGTTATTGGACGAATTGCTTTTAGCTGACAAGGAACAATACCTTGCTCGAGATGTGTTACAGCGTATTAGTTGGCTCGAACCAGAAGACCTTGTGATGTTAGATAAGGTATTTTTTGTTTGGATTGGTTGTTTGGGCGAGCGCCAACTTGAATATTTTGATGTGTGGGAAGAAGTTTGCCAAGACGATACATTCATCTATTACGATAGCCGCTGTTTACTTGCTAGTGAGATTAAGGACGTTCTCTGTCGGCTACACCACTGCAGTCATGAAGATGTGGCCTTGATAAAGCACCAAAGTGACTGGTTTGAGGCGTTTGTAGCAAGTCAGGAGAAACACCTCGATGAATGGTTAATTGATCATACTCGAGTCTATGATGCCGACATCGCAACTGAGCTTGAACATAGGCTCTATCGTGTTAGGCATCGTTACTACCGGCTAACGAAACTAGTTACCTTGATAGATATTGCGTCAATTGACTCATTATTTGTATTTAGCGGCTTTGATTTAGAACCTTACTACCTGTACGAAGTACTTCTGAGAAATAATTTAGCGGCAGCGAGTGATATCGTTCGGTTGTTGGTTCTTTATCATCAAGGGGGGATGTACGTTGATTTCGACACACTCCCAAGTTTTGAGCACTGTTTTCCTAAAACAAATCGGCGCTTTCCTGAATGGGTGAGTAATAACATGGTCGATGTACTTAAAGCCGAGCTCGTCATGAATGTGTTTCGAACTCAGCAATTGACTCGTTTTGCACGGTGCCAAGGTGATCATCAGCTAGTAGAGAATATCGTAGCGACGTTTTTTGATGATGATAAAGAGCAAATCAAAAGTTTGCATGAAGATGTTGCTGCGATAACTGAAGATAAACTTTTCCACCCTTTTATTTTGCCTCCCGTTCACAAAGAGGGTTTGGCATTAACGAAAGCCAAAAATAGTGTGGGCGAGTTCAACAACAATGTGCTGATAGCGCCTAAGGGATCCAAGTTAATAAGAATTGTCTTAACGATGATGAGCAGTCGTTACCGTTATATGGAAGATAACGGCATTATATTTGATGATATTTTCAACTCTCGCGACTGTGACGTTAACAATAGAGTGATGGAGAGCGAGGAGTATTGGCTTCGTTTTTCGGACTATCGGTATGACCATTTACGATCAAGTGATAATGTAACGCTCTTTTTGTCTGGGCCTTCATTGGTATTAGAAGTACTTATATCGCTTGCTTATGAAGTTTTTGACATTGAAGGCTGCAGTCCGAACGCCGTCGCGTTCGCAATGAGCCACCCAGGCTTAAAGATGGCATTTGATCATCAAACTCAATTTACAGTAGAGCACATGCGCTCAACTTGGCTTAGAAACCAAAACCTCTTTTCTGATTAGTTCGATTTTAGTCATTGTCTAACATTCAAGCTGACTTTTTTAGTGCGGTTCGCTCATTAAAGCTTACCTTGAATCGCGTATATTGGGTCAAGTAACCATTCTAGGAGTGTGCGCGTTTCTAAAATAATATCAGCTTCAGCTAACATGCCTGTTTTCAATGGAAATTCTTCACCATAGGCGTTCATAAATTGATCTGGTAAAGAGGCTGTTACTCGATACATGGCTTGTTCTGTCTTAATGGGGAGGGCTTTGTCACTTGGCAAGATCAAAGCTTTGTCAATGCTCGTGATAGCACCAGTCATTAAGCCGAATTTCTGATAAGGAAAAGCATCAAAGCGGATATTGACGGTATCACCTTGTTGAACAAAACCAGCAGAGCGGGTAGGTAGGAGTAATTCTAACTCAAGGGGCGAGTTGGTGGGGATGATACTTAAAATCGGTGTACTTGGGGATACTTGGCTCCCTACTTTAGCCTGAATCGCTGTAACAGTGCCTTGCTTGGGCGCTTTCTGTGTAAATTCATATTCGCTGTTTAGCTCTACTTTTTGGGCCTGTAATAAAGAGATCTGTTGTTGTATCTCAAGTAGTTTTAAGTTGTGTTGTTCAGGCAGCAACTGTTGCTGGGTTTGTATTTGTGTTATCTCGACCTGAAGCGAACTCACCTCTTTATCTATTGTTTGATTCGCTTCTTGGTATTCTAATAACGCTTCTTGAGCTTCTATCAAGGCTGTTGCTGAAAGGTATCCATCTTGAGATAAGGTTTGTCGTTTTTCATAGAGTTGGGTTTGTAGGTCAAGGCGTATGGTGTTGGTTTGTTTGGCTTTGTTAATTGCGCTTAAACTTTGATTCAGGCGCTCTAACTGGTGCTGCAAAGTGAGAGTTTGCTTGTTAAACAGGGCGTCAGAAATGGTTCGCTTTTTTTCCAACATTTTCAACTGTGTGTCTATTTCTTGAATGAGAGCTGTGGTTCGCTCTTTTCCACTGGTTAAGCCTTGGCTATTTTGAATCCGTGCAATCGGCTGGCCCTCTGTGATTTCTAGTCCTTCCTCTACCCAGAGCTGATTGAGTACCCCTGAACGAGCAAAATATAAAGTGATGACGCCTTTTTGTGGGGCTAGGTATCCCTTCACTGTCTCTTTACGTGCGAACTCAAATTGCGAAAGATAGAACAAGATGAGAACAAAGAGAGCGAAAAGTGCCGCACTGATACCATACAAGGACAGTGGCTGAATTAAAACGACGCGACCTGTTAGCGTTTGTTTTTTTGCTTCAAGAACTTGTCGGCGAAATAACATAATAATTCCTTTTTCTGTTTATTCCTTGGATTAGTGCCTTAGACTGTTTAGGTCAAATTGCAAGTTTATGGATAGTTAGGGGCTCTCTCCATGCTAGAAGGAGCGGAGAAAAAACTCAGCTTATTAAACAGTAATTACGAGTGATTTTTTGGGGGAGGAACTCTCTTGATGCAAAGGAAAACCAATCGAATAATCAAGAACTAAGAAACTCAATGCCTCATCATAAATTAGCAATAATTAAATACTTCCTCCCGAATAAGCACGTTAATTTTTAACATCCAAGCAGGGAGGTTAGGTCGGAATGCAACAGATTTTAAACCGA
>NZ_JBFSUV010000050.1:0-38895 GCF_041467515.1 Vibrio sp. 10N.247.311.12 | reverse complement strand
CGTATCTCGTATCTCGTATCTCGTATCTCGTATCTCGTATCTCGTATCTCGTATCGCAGATACAAAAAAGCCTCGCTATAGCTATATAGCGAGGCTTTGGAATTTTTATGCGCCCTTAAAATAGGGAGCGTTAACGTAAGGTCTGAATTACTTCAGCATACCTTCGTTAGCGTTCTCACGAACGTGCTTAAGAATAGACTTAACACCACGTGCGCTTGAAGCAACAACATTACCAGAAGTCATGTAATCAGTACCGCCAGCAAAGTCAGTCATGATAGCACCAGCTTCACGAGCGATTAGATCGCCAGCTGCTAGATCCCATGGCTTAAGGCCAAGTTCTAGGTAACCATCAACACGGCCAGCTGCTAGGTAACATAGGTCAAGAGCAGGAGAACCTGTACGACGGAAATCAGCACAGTCGATGAATAGACCAGAGATGATCTTCATGAAAGATTCAGAGTGTTGTTTTTGCTTGAATGGGAAACCAGTCGCTAGAACAGTACCTTGAAGGTCTTTTAGTTGAGTAACACGCATACGAGCGTTGTTAAGTTGAGCGCCAGCGCCACGTTGAGCTGTGAATAGCTCGTTTAGCATTGGGTCATAAACACAAGCAACTTCTGTACGACCGTTCATGCGAACAGCGATAGATACAGAGAAGTGAGGGAAACCTTTTACAAAGTTGTTGGTGCCATCCAGTGGGTCAACGATCCATTGTACATCAGAGTCTTTACCTTCAGTCAGGCCTTTCTCTTCAGAAATAATGCTGTGCTCTGGGTAAGATGCTTTGATTGTCTCAATGATCATGTACTCAGCTTCTTGAGCAATGTTAGTAACGTAATCGTTGTTACCTTTTAGAGACGATTCGATCTTATCAGTTGTTTCTAGAGATTTAGCAATATGGTTGCCAGCTTTACGCGCAGCGCGTATCGCAATGTTTAGCATTGGATGCATATGGTTTTTCCCACAAGATGTTAAAGAACAATTTAAAGCGGCGGCGAGTATACCAAAGTTTTACCAAAAGGGAAGTGGTTATTTTTTGAACTCTTGGTTTCACATTACGCGAAGGGTCTGACCATTTTACTTTGCTATGTGTTAATATCTCGCGATTATTTTTAAAGTGGTGTCATATAGCATGTTAGACAATGTAAAAGTCGTTCTGGTTGGTACGTCTCATTCGGGAAATATCGGATCAGCAGCTCGCGCAATGAAAGTGATGGGTTTGAGTCAATTAGTTCTTGTAGACCCTCAATGTGAAGTTGACGAGCAGACCTTAGCACTGGCTGCGGGTGCAGGTGACATCGCAGAAAACGCGACCATCGTTTCTACACTGGACGAAGCCGTAAAAGACTGTGGTTTAGTGGTTGGTTCGAGTGCACGTTCACGTACGCTTGAATGGCCAATGCTTGAGCCTCGTGAGTGTGGACAAAAATTTGCGATTGAAGGCCAAAAGCACCCAGTCGCATTAGTGTTCGGCCGTGAACGTACTGGCTTGACTAACGATGAGCTTCAGAAGTGCCACTTCCATGTATGTATCCCAGCTAACCCTGAATACAGCTCGCTAAACCTAGCAATGGCAGTGCAGACTCTGAGCTACGAAGTGCGTGTAGCTCACCTTGATATGGTCGCTAGCCAATATCAGCCACAGCAACAAGATGAGTACCCTCGTCACGAAGAACTAGAAATGTTCTATGAGCACCTTGAAAAAGTGATCATTGATACCCAATTTATCTCTAAGGATAAGCCAGGTCAGGTGATGAATAAACTACGTCGTCTGTTCAGTCGAGCTCGTCCAGAGCTGCAAGAGATCAACACTCTACGCGGTATTTTGACTTCAATTGAGAAGAGCAAAAACGACAAATAAAGCCCATGCAAACCCTAAGGGTGAATACTTGACTAAAATAGTCAACTAAATACTTGACCAATTTAGTCGGGTATGGGAAGATTCCAACCACATAAACAATGTGGATTCGGTGTGATATGAAACTTACATCTAAAGGAAGATATGCGGTAACAGCTATGCTAGATGTAGCACTGCATTCGCAAAAAAGCCCAGTTCCTCTGGCTGATATTTCAGAGCGACAGGGCATCTCATTATCTTACTTAGAACAGCTATTTTCTAAGTTACGTAAAGCTGGCTTAGTTGCTAGTGTTCGTGGTCCTGGCGGTGGTTACCGTTTAGGTGCTGAAGCGAGCGACATCGCTGTCGGAACTGTAATTGCTGCAGTAGACGAATCAGTTGATGCAACTAAGTGTCACGGTCGAGCAGATTGCCAAGGTGGCAGTCGTTGTCTAACTCACACTCTATGGCGTGATTTAAGCTCCCGAATCAGCAGCTTCTTAAACGACATTACGCTCGGTGAGCTAATGAAAGATAACGAAGTTTTAGAAATTTCTGATCGTCAAGATATTGATCTTGCGGTTAATAATGGTTTTGCACATAAAAATACGAGCACTACAACGATTAGTGCAGCACCTCACGGTGTTAATGCCCGCTCTTAGCGGTCAGTTTTTACATTGGAGTAGAAAATGAAACTGCCTATTTACTTTGACTATTCAGCTACATGCCCAGTCGATCCACGTGTTGCTGAAAAAATGGTTCAGTGCATGACGATGGACGGTAACTTCGGTAACCCTGCATCTCGTTCACACCGTTACGGCTGGCAGGCAGAAGAATCAGTAGATAATGCTCGTGAGCAAATTGCCGATCTACTAAATGCAGACCCACGTGAAATTGTTTTCACGTCAGGTGCTACAGAGTCAGATAACCTTGCTATCAAAGGTGCAGCGCACTTTTACGAGAAGAAAGGTAAGCACGTAATCACGTGTAAAACAGAACATAAAGCGGTTCTTGATCCATGTCGCCAACTAGAGCGTGAAGGTTTTGAGGTGACTTACCTTGAGCCTGAAGCGAACGGCATCATTGATTTAGACAAGCTACAAGCAGCAATGCGTGAAGATACGGTTCTTGTTTCTATCATGCACGTAAACAACGAGATTGGTGTAATCCAAGATATCTCTGCAATCGGCGAATTATGTCGTTCACGCAAGATCATCTTCCACGTTGATGCGGCTCAGTCTGCGGGTAAAATCCCACTAGATGTAAAAGAGATGAAAGTTGACCTTATCTCTCTTTCTGCACACAAAGCATACGGCCCTAAAGGCATTGGTGCTTTGTACGTTCGTCGTAAGCCACGTATTCGTCTTGAAGCACAGATGCACGGTGGAGGTCACGAACGTGGTTTCCGTTCTGGTACGCTTGCTACTCACCAAATCGTGGGTATGGGTGAAGCTTTTGCTGTCGCTAAACAAGACATGCAGAAAGATTATGACCACGCACTAGCACTTCGCGAGCGTCTATTGAAAGGGGTTCAAGATCTAGAAGCAGTAACGGTAAATGGCGACTTAGATCAACGTGTACCACATAACCTAAACGTGAGCTTTGCTTTCGTTGAAGGTGAGTCTCTGCTTATGTCTCTAAAAGACCTAGCAGTATCATCAGGTTCTGCATGTACATCAGCAAGCCTAGAGCCTTCATACGTTCTACGTGCTCTTGGTCTGAACGATGAACTGGCACACAGCTCAGTACGTTTCTCATTCGGCCGTTTCACAACGGAAGAAGAAATCGACTACGCGATTGCACAAATTCGTGTAGCGGTAAACAAATTACGCGACATGTCTCCTCTATGGGATATGTATAAAGAAGGGATTGATTTGAACACTGTTGAGTGGGCTCATCACTAATCTCACGGAAATAGAGGATTCGAGGTAACTATCATGGCATATAGCGAAAAAGTAATTGATCACTACGAAAACCCACGTAACGTAGGTTCGTTTGATAAAGAAGACCCAAGTGTAGGTAGCGGCATGGTTGGCGCACCAGCTTGTGGTGACGTAATGAAACTGCAAATCAAGGTAACGCCAGAAGGCATTATCGAAGATGCAAAATTCAAAACTTACGGTTGCGGTAGCGCAATCGCTTCTAGCTCACTAGTAACAGAGTGGGTTAAAGGTAAAAGTATTGATGAAGCAGCGGCTATCAAAAACTCTGAAATCGCAGAAGAACTAGAGTTGCCACCAGTGAAAGTTCACTGTTCAATTCTTGCTGAAGATGCAATCAAAGCAGCAGTTGCGGATTACAAAAAGAAGCGTTAATTGTTTCATTAAGTAATCACAAAAAATAAGCAATATTTGGGAGCATCCTTTGTGCTCCCCCTGAGTTCTCAATTTATATAAAACACAAGGTTGTAGTATGGCCATCACCATGACAGATACGGCAGCAAGCCGAGTTCAAGCTTTCCTAGATAACCGAGGTAAAGGTATCGGGTTGCGCTTAGCGGTAAAAACTACTGGCTGTTCGGGTATGGCGTATGTACTGGAATTCGTTGACGAGCTTAACGAAGAAGACGAAGTGTTTGAGCATTCAGGTGTTAAGGTCATCATTGATCCAAAGAGCCTAGTTTACCTAGACGGTACCGAGCTTGATTACGTGAAAGAAGGCCTAAACGAAGGTTTTGAATTCAACAACCCTAACGCGAAAGGCGAATGTGGTTGTGGTGAGAGCTTCAACGTATAAACGCCTCAATCGTTAAGCGTTTATAGTGAGCGAAGAATAAAATTAGGCTCTGATTGAAGAGCCTAAACTTAGGACCACCGTTACATGAATCATTTCGAATTATTTGGGCTACCACTTCAGTTTCAACTGGATGGTAGCCTTCTTTCTTCTCAGTTTAGAGATCTGCAACGCCAATTCCACCCTGATAAATTTGCCACGGCTTCTGAGCGAGATCGCTTGCTGGCTGTGCAAAAAGCTGCGCAAATCAATGATGCGTACCAGGTGTTGAAAAATCCAGTCAGCCGCGCTGAATACCTGTTAGTTCAACATGGTGAGGATATTCGTGGTGAGCAGCAGACTATGCAAGATCCTATGTTCCTGATGGAGCAAATGGAATTGCGTGAAGAGCTGGAAGATATCGCCGACAGTTCTGATCCTGAAGATGCTTTGTTTGCATTTGAAGGAAAGGTTAGCAAAATGTATAAACAACAATTAAGCGCTATCCAACAAGAACTCGACAGCGAAGCTTGGTTAGAAGCTGCAGACCGAGTAAGAAAGCTTAAGTTTATTGCAAAATTAAAGAATGAAATCGAGTTAGTTGAAGATCGTTTGATCGGCTAGTTCGTATAACAAGGACACATCCATGGCACTACTTCAGATTGCAGAACCAGGGCAAAGCGCCGCTCCTCACCAGCACAAGCTTGCAGTGGGTATTGATTTAGGTACAACAAACTCATTGGTTGCGTCAGTGCGCAGTGGTGAGGCAAGCACGCTTGTTGATCAACAAGGTCGCAGTATTCTCCCTTCCGTTGTTCACTATCAGTCAGAGTCGTACACCACTGGTGATGAAGCGCGTGTAAATGCACAAACTGATCCTAAAAATACCATTATCTCAGTTAAGCGATTAATCGGTCGTTCACTGTCAGATATTCAACAGCGATACCCATCTCTGCCATATCAGTTTGAAGAAAGTGATAATGGCCTGCCTGTGATTAACACAGCGCAAGGAAATAAGAACCCAATTCAAGTATCTGCAGATATTCTTCGTGCACTCGGTCAACGTGCTGAGTCGACGTTAGGTGGTGAATTGGCTGGTGCCGTGATTACCGTCCCTGCGTACTTTGATGATGCACAACGTGCAGGTACCAAAGACGCAGCGCAACTTGCTGGTCTTCATGTGTTACGTCTTCTTAATGAACCCACTGCAGCCGCGATTGCTTATGGCTTGGATTCAGGTAAAGAAGGGGTAATCGCTGTTTATGACTTAGGCGGTGGTACGTTTGATATCTCTATCCTACGCCTGTCTAAAGGTGTCTTCGAAGTTTTAGCAACCGGTGGTGACTCTGCATTAGGCGGCGATGACTTTGACCATTTAATTGCGGATCATTTCCAAGAGCAAATGGGCTTGTTAGAGCTGACAGCAGAACAGAACCGTATTCTTCTAGACGCAGCAACAGAAGCGAAGATTGGCTTATCTGAAGCTGAAAGCGTTAATGTTGAAGCACTAGGTTGGTCTGGCTCTTTAACTCGTGAAGAGTTCGAAGAGATCATCAAGCCACTAGTTAAGAAAACGCTGCTTTCGTGCCGCCGAGCACTGAAAGATGCGGAAGTTGACGCGGATGAAGTACTAGAAGTCGTGATGGTAGGTGGTTCAACTCGTACCTTACTTGTTCGTGAAATGGTCGGTGGCTTCTTTGGTCGTACTCCATTAACCAGTATTAACCCTGATGAAGTGGTTGCGATTGGCGCATCGATTCAAGCGGATATCTTAGTTGGCAACAAGCCTGACTCTGAGATGCTGCTATTGGATGTTATCCCTCTGTCACTGGGTATCGAAACCATGGGTGGCTTAGTCGAAAAGATCATCCCTCGTAATACCACGATCCCAGTTGCTCGTGCACAAGAGTTTACCACGTTCAAAGACGGTCAAACTGCAATGACAGTACACACCGTGCAAGGCGAGCGTGAGATGGTTGATGACTGTCGTTCACTGGCTCGATTTGCTCTGAAAGGCATCCCGCCGATGACTGCAGGTGCTGCTCATATTCGTGTTACTTACCAAGTGGATGCTGATGGCCTGCTATCGGTTACCGCAATGGAGAAGAGCACTGGCGTTCAAGCTGAAATCCAAGTTAAGCCTTCTTACGGTCTAAGCGACAACGAAGTGGCTAGCATGCTGAAAGATTCGATGACGTTTGCAAAAGAAGACATGCAAGCGCGTGCTCTTGCTGAGCAACGCGTAGAAGCGGATCGCGTTATCGAAGGCCTTATCGCTGCAATGCAAGCCGACGGTGACGAGCTACTTGATGAGCAAGGCAAACAACAACTTGTTCAAGCGATTGAAGCACTGATTGAAGTGCGTAATGGCGACAACGCTGATGCTATTGAACTAGAAATTAAGAATACCGACAAAGCGAGCCAAGACTTTGCTTCTCGTCGTATGGATAAATCAATTCGTGCTGCACTGTCAGGTCAGTCAGTCGATAATATTTAATAGTTAGAGAATAGATAAACATGCCAAAGATTATTGTTTTACCTCACGAAGATCTATGTCCAGAAGGCGCTGTTTTAGAAGCAAAAACTGGTGAGACGGTTCTTGATGTTGCATTGAAGGCCGGTATTGGTATTGAACACGCATGTGAAAAATCGTGTGCATGTACAACATGTCACGTCGTGATTCGTGAAGGCTTCGATTCTTTAGAAGAGAGTGATGACCTAGAAGACGACATGCTAGATAAAGCATGGGGCTTAGAGATGGAATCTCGCTTGGGTTGCCAAGCTAAAGTGGCTGATACGGATCTTGTTGTAGAGATTCCAAAGTACACGTTGAACCTGGCTTCTGAAGACCATTAAGAACCTGTTCTCAGTCATGGCTAATACAGCGATGACTGAGAGAGTTATTGCTTAGACAAACATACTAAGAAAACTGGCCTAGAATATAGAGCATAAAGGTGACCAAGCGTCGCTAATAAATATAAGGAAGTGTTATGAGCTTGAAGTGGATTGATTCGCGAGATATCGCAATTGAGCTTTGTGATTTGTACCCTGATACTGATCCTAAAACGGTACGTTTTACCGATCTGCATCAATGGGTGCTAGACCTTGAAGAGTTCGACGACGAGCCTAACCACTCGAATGAGAAAATCTTAGAGGCTATTATTTTGTGCTGGATGGATGAGATGGATTAATCCTCTTGTCTAATGATTTGGTCGCGGGTTGGTATCAGTCCAATATAAAACGCAGCCAAGTTAACAATTCTTACTAAAAAAAGCGGACCTTATGGTCCGTTTTTTTATCAAAATGACATTTTCCTCCTACATAATGCTAACATCAGTGCGCTAATAAAAAATAATCAGAATCACACACTCACAGTGGTTCATGACAAGGAGTAATCATGTCTACACAGATGTCAGTATTTTTAAGTCAAGAAGCTGCCCAGCCTCAGTGGGGAGCAAGAGCTATTTTATCGTTCTCAGAAGCGGGAGCGACAATTCACATTGGTGAAGGCCACGATCTAGGCGCAGTTCAACGTGCGGGTCGTACGCTTGACGGACAAGGTATCGCATTCGTTTCACTTCGTGGTGAAGGTTGGGATCTAGAAAGCGTTTGGGCTTTCTACCAAGGCTACCGTGGACCAAAGAAAAAGAATGCATTGGAATGGGATGCACTTTCAGAAGCCGATCAAACTGAGCTTGAAGCTCGTATTCGCGCAACTGACTGGACGCGTGACATTATCAATAAAACCGCTGAAGAAGTGGCACCTCGTCAACTTGCGACAATGGCTGCAGAATACATCAAGTCAGTGGCACCAGCGGGCACTGTTAAAGCGAAGATTGTTAAAGACAAGGATCTACTAACCGAAGGTTGGGAAGGCATCTACGCGGTCGGCCGTGGCTCTGAGCGTACATCAGCAATGCTGCAACTGGACTTCAACCCAACAGGCGATGAAAACGCACCTGTATTTGCCTGTTTAGTCGGTAAAGGTATTACGTTCGATTCGGGCGGTTACAGTATCAAGCCAGGCCAATTCATGACAGCGATGAAAGCTGACATGGGTGGCGCAGCAACGATTACTGGTGGTTTAGGTCTTGCGATTGAACGCGGTCTTAACAAGCGCATCAAGCTTATTCTATGTTGCGCAGAGAACATGATCTCTGGTCGCGCATTGAAGCTTGGCGATATCATTACCTACAAAAACGGTAAAACAGTTGAGATCATGAACACTGATGCGGAAGGTCGCTTAGTGCTAGCTGATGGCCTGATGTACGCAAGTGCACAAAGCCCTGAGCTGATCATCGACTGTGCAACGCTAACAGGCGCGGCTAAAAACGCATTAGGTAACGACTACCACGCACTATTAAGCTTCGATGATGAGTTGTCTCACCAAGCGCTAACAGCGGCAAACCAAGAGAAAGAAGGCTTATGGCCACTGCCTCTTGCTGATTTCCACCGTGGTATGTTGCCTTCAAACTTTGCTGATCTTTCAAACATCAGCACAGGCGATTACACACCGGGTGCAAGTACAGCAGCGGCATTCCTTTCTTACTTTGTAGATGATTACAAAAAAGGTTGGATTCATATGGATTGCGCGGGTACTTACCGTAAGTCAGCAAGTGACAAGTGGGCGGCAGGCGCAACGGGTATGGGCGTTCGCACACTGGCTCGTCTTCTTATCGACCAAGCAAAATAATAATAAGGGTGAGCGGTATTTTGTGCCGCTCATTCATAAAGCTCAGATCGAAAGATCTCAGTAATTTCAGTATTTAATAACAAAAAAATGAAGTGAAGGAATCCCTATGGCTCTAGAAAGAACGTTCTCAATTGTTAAGCCGGATGCAGTTAAGCGTAACCTTGTTGGTGAAATCTACCACCGTATCGAAAAAGCAGGCCTAGAAATTATTGCTGCTAAAATGGTTCGTCTTACTGAAGAGCAAGCGAGTGGCTTCTACGCTGAACATGAAGGCAAAGAGTTCTTCCCAGCTCTTAAAGAGTTTATGACTTCTGGTCCTATCATGGTTCAAGTGCTTGAAGGCGAAAACGCTATCGCTCGTTACCGTGAACTTATGGGTAAAACAAACCCAGAAGAAGCGGCATGCGGTACTATCCGTGCTGACTACGCAATCAGCATGCGTTACAACTCAGTTCACGGCAGCGACAGCCCTGAGTCTGCAGCTCGCGAAATCGAATTCTTCTTCCCAGAATCTGAAATTTGCCCACGCCCAGCTCAATAATCGGCACTGCAAATTATTCTAAAGGCTTCACCTCGGTGAGGCCTTTTTTGTAAGTGGATTTTACGCTCTCGATAATCAATTTAGTCGTCATTCTCGAAAGCGACGAAGGAGCGTAATCGGGAATCTGTTTTTGTTATTGGAGATTCCAGATACTTCGTTCCTCAGTTCTGGAATGACGGGGAACTTTGGAGCAACCATCTCGTGGTAAATATTATCGAGCAATTGGTGATTATTTACGTCATTCCCGAAAGCGACGAAGGAGTGTAATCGGGAATCTTTGTTTAAATTGGGTAATCTCAGGCCGATAAATACAATTGTTCAAATTTTAATCGCTTAAGTTTGAATGTCTTAATAAACACAGGGTTTTACAATGCTTGTTGAAGTCGCGTAAAGCCTGTACAATTCGCGCCCTTAATTATTGTTCCGTCATTGAGAGGCATCATGACCACAGCTAAAGTCAATCTACTCGATTTTGATCGTAAAGGTCTTCGTAAATTTTTCACAGAAGAACTGAATGAGAAAGCGTTTCGAGCAGAGCAAGTGATGAAGTGGATTTATCACTTCGGTGTCGATGACTTCGAACAAATGAATAACATCAACAAAAAGTTACGTGAGAAACTTCAACGTCGCTGTGAGATTGTTGCACCTGTTGTTTCTGAAGCTCAACACTCTTCAGATGGCACAATTAAATGGGCGATGAGCGTTGGCGACCAAGACGTTGAAACGGTATACATCCCAGATGGTGACCGTGCGACGCTATGTGTATCTTCACAGGTTGGTTGTGCACTTGAATGTAAGTTCTGTTCTACAGCTCAACAAGGCTTCAACCGTAACCTAAAAGTTTCAGAGATTGTTGGCCAAATCTGGCGTGCATCTCGCGAAATCGGCCTAGAAAAAGAAACCGGTCGTCGTCCAATTACTAACGTTGTAATGATGGGTATGGGCGAGCCTCTATTGAACATGAAGAACCTAATGCCATCATTAGAAATCATGCTTGATGATCTAGGTTTCGCACTGTCTAAGCGTCGTGTAACCGTATCAACTTCTGGTGTTGTTTCTGGCCTTGACCAAATGACAGACAACATCGATGTCGCATTGGCTATTTCTCTACATGCGCCAAACGATGCACTACGTAGCCAAATCATGCCGATCAACGACCGTTGGGATATCCAAGACTTCCTAGCATCTGTTCGTCGTTACATTGCATCTTCAAATGCTAACCGCGGTAAAGTAACGGTTGAGTACGTGTTATTGGATCATGTGAATGATGATATGGACCACGCACGTGAACTTGCTGAGCTAATGAAAGAGACGCCTTGTAAGATCAACTTGATTCCATTCAACCCTTACCCGGGGTCGCCTTATAAGAAGCCAAGCAACTCTCGTATTGATCGCTTCCAAAAAACGCTGATGGAATACAACTACACAGTAACCGTTCGTAAGACTCGTGGTGATGATATTGATGCCGCGTGTGGTCAGTTAGTCGGTGATGTGATTGATAGAACCAAGCGTACTAAAATGCTTAAAGCAGCCTCTGAAGCGAACTTGATTGCCGGTGGTGTGATTGAAGTAAAAGCGGTATAAAACGCGATTAGAACCTAAACAAGCCAGAAGTCTTACTTCTGGCTTGTTGCTTTTCTGGGGTGCAGTTTTTGATTTTTTGGACTTCTTGCCCACGCTTTCTTACATTTTTCGTCAAATTTTGGACAAAACCATGAGCTGACGGTAAATTTTGTTTAAAGTGTTTTTGCCTTGTAATGGCATTAGCTTATGATTAACTAATCTTAAATTAATTTAAGTGCTCGCTTGCTACTGATCATCAATATGTCTATTTAGGTTGGCTACTTGATAAACTAGCTTCCTGAGAAGGTCATCCATAACAAATGAATGATGTTCGCCTTTAAGGGTTGATGATTTAGATAGCAGGAAAAATTCCACATAACGTGGGTTGCTAGATTGAGCTTAAACGACAATAAGAAAACGCTCTCCTCAACCTGCGATAATACTTTAGAAGTTCACTCTCTATGAACACAGAACAAGATACACAAACGCAAGAAACCGTAGCTCCAGCTTTGGAAGCGGGAACGCTGCTTAAGAACAAACGAGAATCTCTTGGTTTAACGCAAAAGCAGATTTCTGATCGCTTGAAACTTCGCGTTACTCTGATCCAACAAATTGAAGAAAACCAATTCGAGTCAGATCAAGTGGCGACGTTTATGCGTGGCTATATTCGTTCATACGCGAAATACGTCAATCTTGACGAAAAAGTCGTATTGAGTGCGCTGCATCATGCCGGTGATGCTCAGCATCAAGAGCAAGAAATGCTGAGTTTTTCTCGTAAGACCAAAACCGAGAAGCACAACAGCCGTATTATGATCCTGACTTGGAGTATTTTTGCGGTCATTGCGGGTATCTCCTCACTTTGGTGGTGGCAGAACCAACAACAAGACACCCTATCTCAATCTTTAGCGAATACTGAAAGCTCAGAAGAGCTAGCGGTAGAAGAATCACTTGCCCCTGAATTCACCTCTTTAGAAGTGATTGAAGCTGAACAAAACGAAGCGGGTGCTTCTGTTGTTGAAGGTGCTGAAGGCCTTGCTGCGATAAGCGATGCGGAAGAAAGTTCAGATGCTGTTACTCCAGCTGACGAAACTTCTGCACAACAAACAACAGAGACTGAACCAACTGCTGAAGCTGCTGCGAATGCAGAAACGGTTGAAGCTAGCACGGCTCCTGAAGCTGTGGCTAACGAACTAGTGATGCAGTTCACCGCTGATTGCTGGATCCAAGTAAAAGATGCAACGGGTAAAACCTTGTCGACTGGCATCAAAAAAGCAGGTCAGTCGTTAAATCTATCAGGAACTGCGCCATATAAAGTGATTCTAGGTGCGCCAGAAGGCGTATCAATGACATTTGCAAGTGAACCTGTCGACCTTTCTGGGTATACTTCAGGCAAAGTAGCTAGAATAACCTTACCTTAGAGTTAATATGCAACACGAATCTCCTATTATTCGTCGCAAATCAACCCGTATTTATGTGGGTGATGTGCCGATCGGTGATGGTGCACCAATTGCTGTGCAATCCATGACCAACACAAGAACAACAGATGTAGCCGCGACCGTTGCTCAAATTAGAGCTCTGGAAAAAGTTGGCGCTGATATCGTTCGCGTATCTGTACCGACTATGGATGCAGCTGAAGCCTTTAAGCTAATCAAGCAGCAGGTCTCTGTTCCTTTGGTTGCTGATATTCACTTCGACTACCGTATCGCACTTAAAGTGGCGGAATACGGCGTTGACTGTCTGCGTATCAACCCAGGTAACATCGGTAACGAAAGCCGTATCCGCTCAGTTGTTGATTGTGCACGTGATATGAATATTCCGATTCGTATTGGTGTTAACGGCGGTTCTCTTGAGAAAGAGATCCAAGAGAAATACACAGAACCTACAGCAGAAGCGCTTGTTGAATCAGCAATGCGTCATGTAGATATCCTAGACCGTCTGAACTTTGATCAATTCAAAGTCAGCGTGAAGGCTTCTGATGTATTCCTTGCTGTCGGTTCTTACCGTTTGCTGGCTAAGCAGATTGATCAACCTCTCCACCTTGGTATTACCGAAGCGGGTGGTGCGCGTGCAGGCTCTGTGAAGTCAGCGGTAGGTTTAGGTATGCTTCTTTCTGAAGGTATCGGCGATACGCTGCGTATCTCGCTAGCGGCTGATCCGGTTGAAGAGATCAAAGTTGGCTTTGATATTCTTAAATCTTTGCGCATTCGTTCGCGTGGCATCAACTTCATTGCGTGCCCGAGCTGTTCTCGTCAAGAGTTCGATGTTATTAACACCGTTAATGCCCTTGAAGAACGCTTAGAAGACGTGATCACTCCAATGGACGTATCTATCATCGGTTGTGTGGTTAACGGCCCTGGTGAAGCTGAAGTGTCTCACTTAGGTTTAGCTGGTAGTGCACGTAAGAGTGCCTTCTACGAAGATGGTAAGCGTCAGAAAGAGCGCTTCGACAACGATGACCTTGTCGACAAACTTGAAGCTAAGATTCGTGCAAAAGCGTCAGTGCTTGATAAAGCAAATCGCATTGATGTAGAAAACTTAGAAGATTAATACAACGCGATGGGGTGTGATTGTCTATTCGCACTAACACCTGGTCGTGAGAAATTACGGAATAAATACTGTGGCTAAAAATATTCAAGCAATTCGAGGCATGAACGACTGCCTTCCAACTCAATCACCACTGTGGCAGAAAGTAGAAAGCGCAGTTAAAAACGTGGTGAGTGCATACGGTTACAACGAAGTACGTATGCCTATCGTTGAAGAAACAAACCTATTTAGCCGTGCAGTTGGTGAAGAGACAGACGTTGTTTCTAAAGAGATGTACACCTTTGACGACCGCAATGGCGATAGCCTAACGCTGCGTCCAGAAGGCACAGCAGGTTGTGTTCGTTCATGTATTCAAAACAGCCTTATCAACCGTGATGAACAGCGCCTATGGTACATGGGCCCTATGTTCCGTCACGAGCGTCCTCAAAAAGGTCGTTACCGTCAATTCCACCAATGTGGTGTTGAAGTGTTTGGCCTAGACGGTCCAGACGTTGACGCAGAACTTATCATGATGACAGCACGTCTATGGCGTGAGCTAGGTATCGACAAGCACGTTCGCCTAGAGTTGAACTCAATCGGTTCTCAAGAAGATCGCGTTAGCTACCGCACTGCGTTAGTGGCTTTCCTTGAGCAACACATTGATGTGCTTGACGAAGACTGCAAACGTCGCATGCACACTAACCCTCTACGTGTACTTGATACTAAGAACCCTGATGTTCAAGCTATCTTAGGTGACGCACCTCGACTATCTGAATATCTAGGTGAAGAATCGAAGCAACATTTTGCTGGTTTGTGTGAACTTCTTGACGCTGTTGGTATCGAATACCAAGTTAATGAGCGTCTAGTACGTGGCCTAGATTACTACAACCGCACTGTATTTGAGTGGATCACAGACAGCCTTGGTGCTCAAGGTACAGTATGTGGCGGCGGTCGTTACGATGGTCTTGTTGAGCAACTAGGCGGCAAAGCAACCAATGCAGTTGGCTTCGCAATGGGCCTAGAGCGTTTGGTTCTGATGATGGAAACGCTAGAGCTAACAGAAGTTCGTCGTAGCGTTGATGTATACGTAGTTGCTGCTGGCGAAGGTACTATGATCGCGGGCATGCAGTTAGCGAATCAATTACGCGACACCGTTGAAGGCGTGCGTGTAATGAACCACTTCGGTGGTGGTAACTTCAAGAAGCAATTCAAACGTGCTGACAAAGTAGGTGCTGTTGTGGCGCTGGTACTTGGTGAGAACGAAGTTGCTGACAATACAGTTGTGCTAAAAGATCTGGTTGGCGGCGAGCAAGAAACCGTGTCTCAAACGGAAGTTGCAGAGAAAGTTGCTGCGCTAATCTAATTAGCCATTGAGCAAACGCTCATAATGAATACTAACGTCAGCACTATGCTGGCGTTTAAAGAATTAAAGAGGACAGGAAGTGGAACTTTACGATAGCGAAGAGCAACAAGTTGAAGCCATTAAAGATTGGTGGAAAGAGAACGGTAAAGCCGTAATCTTTGGTGCGGTTATTGGTTTAGGTGGTCTATTTGGCTGGCGCTATTACCAAGATTCAGTAGTTGAAGCGCGTGAAGCAGCTTCAGAAAGCTACACCTCTGTAATTTCAGCTCTTGATGTTAAGGGTGTTGATGCTCAATCTGATATTCAAGCTTTCATCGACGCAAACAAAGATGCTGAGTACTCAGTACTTGCTGCTATGCAACTAGCAAAAGTACAAGTACAAGCAGGCGATCTAGCGGCGGCACTTGAACAGCTCGAGTGGGCAAAATCGGCAACTAAGGACGCGGCACTTGCGCCACTACTTACTTACCGTGTTGCACGTATTAAAGCTGAGCAAGGTGAATTTGACGCAGCACTGACTGATCTTGCTGCTATGACAGACGAATCTTGGAAAGGCCGTGTTGCTGAACTGCGTGGTGATATCTCACTTCGTAAAGGCGACACAGACGCAGCATACAGTGCTTACACAGAAGCACAGCAAGCTGTTGACGCTAGCCAAACGCTTCAAATCAAACTTGACGACCTAGCTAAATAAGGCGCTTTGAATGAAGAAGATGTTTCCAAAAGCGGCGTTGTGTGCGATTGCTCTTGGCCTACTAGCTGGCTGTGCGGGTGAAGAAGACACCGTAATCATGGCTCCAGTCCCAACGGTAAACAGCGAGTTCACTCCTAGTCAGGAATGGTCTACGTCGGTTGGTGATGGTGTTGGTCACTACTTTTCAAAACTAACGCCAGAATTGGCTTACGACAAAGTGTTTGTTGCAAGCCGTGAAGGTATGGTTAAAGCGCTTGATCCTGATACAGGTAAAGCGCTGTGGAAAGTCGATCTTGAGAAAGACGTATTGGCTCGTTTATCGGGTGGCTTAACGGCGGCTTACGGTAAAGTTTTTGTTGGTTCTGAAAATGGCGAAGTGATCGCACTGGAAGAATCGACCGGTGAAGAGCTGTGGCGTGTATCAGTCAATGGCGAGGTGCTTGCATCCCCAGCAACTGATAGCAACATGGTCATTGTTCATACCAGTCGCGGTATGTTGATCGCGTTAGATCAAGCAAGCGGTGAACAAAAATGGACCATCAGTACGGAAGTACCAAGCCTAACACTGCGTGGCGATAGCTCGCCTGTTGCAGTTTCTGGTGGTGTATTCTGGGGTACAGCAAATGGTCGTCTAGCTGCGGCTATCGTTGATCGTGGTCAGCTTATTTGGCAACAGCCAGTAGGCACACCAAAAGGTGCAACGGAAATTGATCGTTTGGTTGATGTTGATGCATCTCCAATTGTTCTTGGTGGCACCCTGTATACCGTAGGTATCAATGGTCAGCTGATTGCTATCGACCTTCGTTCTGGTAAGCCAATTTGGAAACGTAACTACTCATCAGCGATTGATTTAGCAAGTGATGGTAGCCGTTTGTTCGTTGTTACCGACAAAGACCATGTGGTTGCGGTTGATGCGCGTAGTGGTACTGAACTGTGGAGCACTCCATTGTTAGAAAACCGCTTACTGACAGCACCTGCTATTATTAATGGTTATGTAGTCGTGGGTGATACTGAAGGTTATCTGCACTGGTTGGATCGTTCATCGGGTGAGTTTGTTGCTCAACAGCTTGTCGATGATAGCGGCTTTGCGGTTGCACCAATTGAACTGCCTGAAGGCTACTTAGTGACGACTCGCAATGGCGATGTAAAGAAACTAACGATTAGCCAATAAAAGCGTGATATAATTCACAGTCGGCTCCTGGTTGGTAACAGCCAGGAGCCGTTTTGTTGTTAAAAATTAATAAACCGTGTGGTTATAGGTAAGAGTTTAAACTTGCGAACAAGTGCTTACCTATAACTACATTTAGAGAAGAAATTGTAGAGGTTGTTATGGTACCTGTTGTTGCTCTAGTAGGGCGTCCGAACGTAGGTAAATCTACGTTATTTAACCGATTGACTCGAACTCGTGATGCATTGGTTGCGGATTTCCCTGGCTTAACGCGTGACCGTAAATACGGTCATGCTCATTTTAGCGAGCATGACTTTATTGTTATTGACACTGGCGGTATCGACGGTACTGAAGAAGGTGTTGAAACTAAAATGGCTGAACAGTCGCTAGCGGCGATTGATGAAGCTGATGTCGTTCTATTTATGGTAGATGGCCGTGCGGGTCTAACACCTTCAGACGTGGCGATTGCTAAGCACCTACGTCAACTAGAAAAGCCTTCAATGCTAGTAGTAAACAAGGTTGATGGTATCGACCCTGATGCTGCAAGTGCTGACTTCTGGCAACTAGGTGTAGAAGACATGTACCAAATCGCTGCGGCGCATGGTCGTGGTGTTACTGCACTTATTGACCTTGCTCTTAACCCATTCGCAGAAGCGCTAAAAGCTGAGAATGGCGAAGTAAGCGACTTAACTGAGTTTGAAGACGAAGAAGAAGAGCAGGTTGAATTTACAGAAGAAGAAGCTGAAGCAGAATTCAAGCGTCTTCAAGATCAACCGATCAAACTAGCGATCATTGGCCGTCCTAACGTAGGTAAATCAACGCTAACGAACCGTATTCTTGGTGAAGAGCGTGTGGTTGTTTACGATATGCCAGGTACGACTCGTGACTCTATCTACATCCCAATGCAGCGTGACGAGCGTGAATACGTTCTAATCGATACTGCGGGTGTTCGTCGTCGTAAAAACATCAACGAAACGGTAGAGAAGTTCTCAGTGGTTAAAACACTGAAAGCGATTGAAGATGCTAACGTTGTATTGCTGCTTATCGATGCTCGCGAAAACATCTCTGATCAAGATCTAAGCTTGCTAGGCTTTGCGTTGAACGCTGGTCGTTCAATTGTTATTGCCGTAAACAAGTGGGATGGCCTAGATAACGACGTTAAAGAGCGCGTTAAGAAAGAGCTAGACCGTCGCTTAGGCTTCGTTGATTTCGCACGTATTCACTTTATCTCTGCACTTCACGGTACAGGTGTTGGTCACTTGTTTGAGTCTGTACAAGAAGCTTACAAGTCAGCGACTACTCGTGTTGGTACTTCTGTGCTAACTCGTATCATGAAGATGGCGACTGATGATCACCAACCGCCTATGGTTCGTGGCCGTCGTGTGAAACTGAAATACGCGCACGCTGGTGGCTACAACCCACCGATTATCGTTATCCACGGCAACCAAGTTCGTAACTTGCCAGATTCATACAAACGATTCTTGATGAACTACTACCGTCGTTCACTAGAAATCATGGGTACACCTATTCGCATTCAATTCCAGAACAGCGAGAACCCATTTGAAGCTAAGACTAACAAGCTGACAATTTCTCAAGAACGTAAACGTAAACGTATGATGAGCATGGTTAAAGGTCGTAAGTAAACCTTTCCAATAGATTTGATACCCGAGCCTGTCTCGGGTATTTTTTTAAGCAAAATTCACGTTAAGCCATAACAATACGTTTTTATCATCATGGCTCAACGAATCAGACTAGATTCCAGAAGAAGAACGATATGACTACTAGCGATTTGATTACACCTGTGTCAGCAATCACACCAACCATCACTCAATTTTGTCATCAGGCTTGGCAGCTCAATGCTAAAGCGCAGTACGTTGAAAGCGATGACAGCAAAACTTACCTGATCACCGACGTGACACCTTTCCACCCAGTGAGTCACATTTGGCCCGATCACCCTGCAGACCAAGGCTTTGTGAGTGTTGGTGACGTGCTATATCCAGTTGAAGACTGCCTTGTTGGTGCTATAGAACAATCTACTGGCAAGCTTCATATCGCAGCAGATATCCCTGTTAAGCGTGATACGGAAGGGTGGGCGTTTGTTGTTGTCCACCAGCTACCTACATCTGCTTCTATGATTAAGGTTAACGACGAAGTCGTGTTGTCGGTTGATAAAGAGTACCAAGCCAGTTTGAGCCGTGGTCACAGTGCTGGCCACATCGCTTTCCTAGCTTTGAATAAAGTATTGGCTGAGCGCTACTGGCGTAAAGATGCGGATAGAAAAGATCCGCTTGGCAGTTACGACTTCAATAGCTACGCACAAGTGACGAGCTTTGTGACTCCAGAGCTGTGTTCCGATAAGTATCGTTTAGGCAAAACCCTCAAGAAGCGCGGTTTGAACGTTGCAGACATGCTAGCAAATCTTGATGACATCGAAGCTGATATCAACCAGATGATTGCGGGCTGGCTTGCAGAGCCGACGCCAGTCGCAATGCGACTGGAAGGCGAAGCATTAACAGACTCTCGTTATTGGGAATGGCAGTTGGATGCCGACACTTTAGTGTCTATTCCGTGTGGTGGTACTCACATTGAGAACACCTCAGAGCTTAAGGCATTGTCCGTTAAGTTAACCCAGTTAGATGACCAGCATATTGAAATGCTGACGCATGTAATTCGATGATCTAGACTACAGATCGAAATGGCTTGTGCTGTTTGTTTTGTTTTTGCATGTAACTTTTAATATAAATGACTGTTTAAAATTGAAATGCAGCACATGTAACTTATGCTTTCGGTGTGTGGTGATATAAATATTCTTTTTGGGGTAGATCGCTGATCAAAATAGATAAAGCGAAAGATCAACCTATGATCTTCGATTGTGTGTCGTACTAATTTAGTGTGTTATTATTAACCAATAACAAGCTTGCATAAGAACAAGTTGTACCCGATTACACAATTGAAAGCCTTAGTGAATGGAACAACAATTTTTATTAGAAGGTCATCGAGCCGTCAATAGCTTGCTACGGAAGCTTGCGCTTGGGATGGATCGCAAAGATTTAAATCACAAGATTATTCAGCTTACCGAGCAGCTTTTTGGGCAGCGCATGGCTTCAATTCTACTGCTCAACTCAGAGTCTAAAATGTTACACCTTGAATATGCCCCAAACCTGCCTGATTTTTACAATCAACAGATTGAAGGGGTAGGAATTGGTGCGGGGATAGGCTCTTGTGGCGAGGCAGCTGCGCTTAAGAAAGCAGTGATGATCTCCAACATAAATGCACACCCAAACTGGGCACCTTTTCTGGCCCTCACCAATCAAGCGAATTTGCATGCCTGTTGGTCGGTCCCCATTATCTCGTCACGCGGTAATGTGTTGGGTACCTTCGCTATTTATAGTCAGTACATCTCTGAACTACATGAATTTGAGCTCGAGATCTTAGAGCTACTGGCTTCCCTGTATTCGGTAGCACTAGAGAAGTTTGAGCTGGAGAACCAGCTAAACTTTTTCGCTAATCGAGATTCTTTAACCCATTGCTTGAATCGTCGCGCATTGTTTAATGAAGCGGAGAAAGTGTTGGCCAAGCGATGCTTTTCTGAAAAGGTGATGGCGTGTTTGTTTGTTGATGTCGATAAGTTCAAATCGATAAATGATACCTATGGCCACAGTTTCGGTGACGATGTGCTGTTGGCGGTTGCCGAAGTTCTTGATGAGGCAACCACAGCATGTGCCAAGATAGGCCGTTATGGTGGCGATGAGTTTGTGGTGTTCTCTTGCTTTGATGATCAAGAAAGCGTTGTTAGCTTCTACCACAGCTTAGAGAAAGCACTGCAACAAGCGCTTTATATCAATGATGTGCAGTTCTCAGTGAGTGTTGGGTTGTCTTGTGACAAAGATCCTCAAGGATTAGACCAGTTGATCGCACAAGCTGATAAGAACATGTACCAAATCAAGCAAGCGAAGTCTCAGCGGTAGTAGATTGTAAAAATAGTAGTGAATTAGGAAATGCTAATGAGTGAAAATATCTGCCCTAAGTGCCAGTCTGAGCTAGCTTGGGATGGCAAGTATCATTGTGAAAGTTGTCAGGCTCACTTTACTAAAGTTGGGTTTTGCCCTGAGTGCAGCAGCCAACTTGAGAAGCTTCAAGCCTGTGGTGCGGCGAGCTATTTTTGCAACGGTGATTGCAACGAGTTGAAATCAAAGTCGAGAGTAAAATTCGAATTTCAACCTGCGGAATAGCCTTAAACTACATGGTTTGAACGACCATCGGTGATGTTATACCAGAGACTCAATACTAAAGTGTTGGGTCTTTTTTGTATCTGAAGAACAGGAATGTGGCATCTTGGTTCATTCCCACCGTCACTGCACCAGTATGAAACATAGTTACATGATTGCTATGCACTCTATTGGTGTGAGTTTCTTTTAAATTCTATTAATACAATTACTTATAAATAATTTCGTTGGTTTATAAGTTTGGCACTCTTCTTGTAACTCTGTAATTGAATAACAAAAATACAATTATGGAGTAATATCATGAACAAGGTGTTCAATTTATCGCTAGCTGCACTGTGTACAACACTTTCATTTTCTTCTGCAACAGTGTTTGCTGCTGATGAGACCATCAAGGTCGGTGTTCTACACTCACTCTCTGGCACCATGGCGATCAGTGAGACAACGCTAAAAGATACCGTGCTAATGCTCATCGAAGAGCAGAACAAAAAGGGCGGTTTGCTTGGTAAGAAGCTAGAGCCTGTCGTGGTTGACCCTGCGTCAAACTGGCCGCTATTTGCTGAGAAAGCGCGTGAGCTTATCGAAAAAGAGAAAGTGGATGTGGTGTTCGGTGGTTGGACGTCGGTATCACGTAAATCCATGCTACCTGTCTTTGAAGAACTCAACAGCATCCTTTTCTACCCAGTACAGTATGAAGGTGAAGAGTCTTCTAAAAACGTTTTCTACACCGGTGCCGCGCCAAACCAACAAGCGATCCCAGCAGTGGATTACTTGATGGAAGAGCTTGAAGTCGAGCGCTGGGTACTTGCAGGTACCGATTACGTTTATCCACGTACAACCAATAAGATCTTAGAAGCCTACCTAAAAGATAAAGGTGTCGCAGAAGAAGACATCATGATCAACTACACGCCATTTGGTCACTCTGATTGGCAATCTATCGTTTCAGACATCAAAAAGTTCGGTGAAGCTGGCAAGAAAACCGCTGTGGTTTCTACTGTAAACGGCGATGCGAACGTACCTTTCTATAAAGAGCTAGGCGCTCAAGGCATTTCATCTGAAGACATCCCAGTTATTGCATTCTCTGTTGGTGAAGAAGAACTGTCAGGCATGGACACAGAACCATTGGTTGGTCATCTAGCGGCATGGAACTACTTCATGAGTGTTGATACTGAAGCTAATGAAGAGTTCGTTGAAACGTGGCAGTCGTTCATCAAGAGTGAAAAGCGTGTCACCAATGACCCAATGGAAGCGCACTATGTTGGCTTCAATATGTGGGCTCAAGCGGTCACTAATGCGGGCACAACCGATCCTGAATCTGTGCAAGATGCCTTGATTGGCGTGTCTGTACCTAACCTTTCTGGCGGCTACTCTACCATGCTGCCAAACCACCACATTACTAAACCAGTCCTGATCGGTGAAATCCAAGACGATGGTCAATTCGATATCGTTTGGGAAACCACTGGACTAGTGGCGGGTGATGCTTGGTCGAGTTACTTACCTGAATCGGCAAAACTGTTCTCTAGCTGGTCGAAGCCATTCTCATGTGGTGCGTTTAACGTCGAAACGAAGAAGTGTTCTGGCGGTAACTAGATCGTCAATTCAGGAATATTGAGCCTTCCGGTTTGGGAAGAACGCGTCTGTTTAACGGGCGAAGCGAACGGAAGGCTCATCGTTTCAGGTAACAACCACTATCCACACATCCTCCAAGTAAAAATAACAATATCTAACTTGGTTGGTTAAGGAAGCAGGGATGAAAAACGTATTAAACGTATTTAAAGCGCTGTTGCTCATGGCAGTCAGTGCTCAGTTGGCTTTTGCTGGAATAACGGATGAAGCTAGCTTTACCAAGGCGCTAGTTGGTAAGAAAACATCGGATAAAGAATTAGCTATCGATTGGGTGATTGAGACGCAAACGGAAGATGTGTCGAAAGCTATTTTAGATGGCTGGTTAAACGGAAACCTTTACTACTTCAATGAGAAACAGAGCGAGCAGTACAAACAGCTCTACCTCATTCAAAGTATCAAAACAGCGACGTCAGCTCAGTCAGTATGGGATGATTCAACGCTTAATATCGAGAATGCGAGACAGTTTAAAAAGGTTCGTGTGAATAACAAACTTCGCGGGATATTACGCGGGGAAATAGCCTCGATTGGACTGAACAGCGGCAACCCTGATGTGCGTTATAAGGCGGTTTTGGATTTGTTAGGAACCAAAGGCGCTGACATTATCGAACGACTAACTGAACTCAGAGCCAATGAATCAGATGGCAAAGTAGCTGAGCTAATGGATTTGTCGTTAGCGATTGCCACTTCTCTTAATAACAGTGCCACCATTGAAGATCGTGTGGCTTCAATTGAACGAGTTGACGACTTCAAACACTCGGTCGTTCTGAAAACACTGAACCAACTACTGAACAGTGAGCAAGATCCAAGCATTACCGCTGCAGCAGAACGTGCGATGGATAGCTATCAACAAAGCCAAGCACTCTATTCGGGTGTAGAAACCGTATTCTTCGGTTTGAGTTTAGGCTCGGTATTGGTACTGGCAGGCATTGGCTTAGCGATTACCTTTGGTGTGATGGGCGTTATCAACATGGCTCATGGCGAGCTGATCATGATTGGCGCTTACACCACCTACGTATTGCAGTTGTTGATGCCGAATCATATTGGCCTAGCGCTGATACTTTCCATTCCAGCGGCATTCATTGTTTCTGGCTTAGTGGGCATTGCGATTGAGCGAAGTGTGATTCGTCATCTTTATGGTCGCCCATTGGAAACCTTACTCGCGACCTTTGGTATTAGCTTAATCTTGCAGCAGGCTGTTCGTTCTATTTTCTCTCCTTTGAACCGCTCAGTGAGCACGCCTGAATGGATGTCTGGCGCACTTCAATTGAACCCAATGTTGTCCCTGACTTACAACCGCCTTTACATCATTCTCTTCTGTGGTTTGGTGTTTATGGGCTTATTAATGGTTCTGAAAAAGACACCACTAGGTTTGCAGGTTCGTGCGGTTTCTCAAAACCGTGGCATGGCTCGTGCGATGGGTATTCGTTCAGAGCGAGTTGATGCGATGACCTTCGGTTTAGGCTCTGGCGTTGCGGGTGTTGCAGGCGTGGCACTGTCTCAACTGACCAACGTGGGTCCAAATATGGGGCAGGCATACATCATCGACTCATTCATGGTGGTGGTATTCGGCGGTGTTGGCAACCTATGGGGCACGCTAGTCGCAGGCTTAAGCCTTGGTCTGTTCAATAAAATTTTAGAACCATGGGCTGGTGCGGTTCTCGCCAAGATTCTGGTACTGGTTTTCATCATTCTATTTATTCAAAAACGCCCACGCGGACTCTTCCCGCAACGTGGTCGTGCGGCTGAAGGTTAAGGACAACATCATGCAGTCAAAATCATTTGTACTTTCGGCAATGCGTGGTGACAAAGGTGGCCAACTGACCATCCTTGCCATTCTAGCGGCCGTTATTCTTATCCCACTGGCTAACACCATGTTACCAAGTGGGCACCCGCTCCATGTAGAGACTTTTACTATCTCGCTGATGGGCAAATATCTGAGCTACGCAATGTTGGCGTTGGCGCTCGATCTGGTGTGGGGCTATCTCGGAATCTTGAGCCTTGGCCACGGTGCTTTCTTTGCGCTTGGTGGTTATGCGATGGGCATGTACTTGATGCGTCAGATTGGTGACCGTGGGGTTTATGGTGATCCAGTCTTACCAGATTTCATGGTGTTCCTTGATTGGTCTGCGTTGCCGTGGTTCTGGCAGGGCTTTGACCAGTTCTGGTTTGCTTGCCTGATGGTGGTGCTAGTGCCGGGCGCATTGGCTTACTTGTTCGGTTATTTAGCTTTCCGCTCTCGTGTGTCCGGGGTGTATCTTTCTATCATGACTCAGGCATTAACTTACGCATTGATGCTGGCATTTTTCCGCAACGAAATGGGCTTTGGTGGCAACAACGGACTGACGGATTTCAAAGACATCATCGGTCTGAGTTTGCAGAGTGATGCGGTCAAGATAGGTCTGTTTGTCGCGACTGGTATTGCGCTTATTCTCAGCTACATAGCTTGTCGCATGGTGGTGACCAGTCGATTAGGTCGTGTGGCATTAGCGATTCGTGATACGGAATCACGCACTCGCTTTATGGGCTATGACGTCGATGGCATCAAGCTGTGGGTCTTCGTTCTTTCTGCGGTTATCGCCGGTATTGCCGGGGCTTTATATGTCCCTCAAGTGGGTATTATCAATCCGGGAGAATTTGCTCCTCTTAACTCGATTGAGATTGTGGTTTGGGTAGCCTTAGGCGGTCGTGCCACTCTGTTTGGTGCCATTGTCGGTGCATTGATCATCAACTACGCCAAGAGTTGGTTTACGGTTGAGTTCCCGGAGGTGTGGCTGTTTGCTCTGGGTGGACTATTCGTACTCTCAACCATGTACTTCCCACAAGGTGTGATTGGCTTTGTCAGTGAAAAGTGGCAGCAGCTGCGCAAGGCATCAAATGGGAAAAACCAAGATAAAGATAAGGATGATCAGCACAAGGCCAAGGAGGTGATCGCATGACCACATTTAATAGCGTAAAGGAATCGGTTCAGGCGTTCACTCGTCGAGACGAAGTCTTTGATTACCTCAAACCCGATATTCATCCTGCCATCGATACTCGACATAACGTGCTGTTGTATGTCGAAGGCGTCAACAAAAGCTTCGATGGTTTCCAAGCGATAAACGACCTCAACCTCTACATCAAAGAGGGAGAGCTACGCTGTATCATAGGTCCTAATGGCGCAGGTAAAACCACCATGATGGACATTATCACAGGTAAAACTAAGCCAGACACCGGCGAGGTGTGGTTGGGTTCGAACATCAACTTATTGAAGATGAACGAAGCCGAAATCGCCAATGCAGGCGTTGGGCGTAAATTCCAAAAACCGACCGTGATTGAGTGTTTAACTGTGTGGCAGAACCTTGAATTAGCCATGGCCGGTGACCGCTCAGTGTGGGCGACGTTCACCGCTGTGATGTCTGGTGAACAGAAAGACAAATTGACCTCGGTACTTGAGCTGATTCATTTAAAAGACGAAGCGGCGAATTTGGCAGGTAACCTGTCTCACGGACAAAAGCAGTGGTTAGAGATCGGCATGCTATTGATGCAAAACCCTAAGCTGTTGCTGGTGGATGAACCCGTGGCAGGTATGACTCACCAAGAAATGGATCGCACCTCTGAGTTACTTAACTCACTGGCAGGTAAGCACTCGGTTGTGGTCGTTGAACATGATATGGATTTCGTTCGTTCTATCGCCAGCCATGTCACCGTGCTTCATCAAGGTCATGTGTTGGCTGAAGGCACCATGGATCAAGTGCAGGCTCACCCTGAAGTTAAACAAGTTTATCTCGGAGAATAGGATGCTAGAGGTTAAATCAGTTAATCAATATTACGGTGAGAGCCACACGCTGTGGGATTTGGATATGCAGATCCCAGAAGGTAAATGCACGGTGCTAATGGGGCGAAATGGTGTCGGTAAAACCACCTTACTGCAATGCATTATGGGGTTGGTGAAGGTTGAAAGCGGTGACATCTCCTTATCGGGTGAGTCACTTTTGAAAACCGATGCCGAGGACCGTCCACGCCAAGGGATCGGCTATGTACCGCAAGGTCGCCAGATCTTCCCAATGCTCACTGTTCAAGAAAATCTAGAGGTCGGTTTACCGATTCGTAAAAAGGGTGACCGCAAGATCCCTGAATTCATCTTCGATATTTTCCCAGTGTTAAAAGAGATGCTACATCGTCGCGGTGGTGATTTATCGGGTGGCCAGCAGCAACAGCTAGCGATTGGGCGTGCGCTGGTGGTTAATCCAAAGCTATTGATCTTGGATGAGCCGACGGAGGGTATTCAACCCAATATTGTGCAAGAGATTGGCGACATCATTCGCATGCTCAACGAGAAAATGGGGCTCACGGTTCTGTTGGTTGAACAGAAGCTGCCGTTTGCAAGAAAGGTCGGTGACCGTTTTTGCATTATCGACCGTGGACGCCAAGTGGCAGAAGGTGAAATGACAGGGCTCGATGAGTCCTTGATAAAGGAGTACCTAACCGTATGAATTCTCTCTTTTCTCCGAATGAAGTAAGCAAGGCTTCTTTAGTAGAAGCTTTATCTTTGAATGAGACCATCGAACAAGATATTCGTGATGGTTGGCAAGCGAGTTTAAACCTCACCTTTGTCGATCGAGGTGATAAAACCGTATTAAAGAATCGTCAGCAGTCTGGTCCGCTTGCGGTGCAACGCCCCCTGTATCCTGATGGGGAAACGTGTCACACCTACTTACTCCATCCCCCCGGCGGAGTGGTAGGTGGTGACACTCTCAATATTGAAGCGACCATCGAAAGCGGTGCGCATGCGTTGATCACCACACCCGGTGCGACCAAGTTTTATCGCTCAAACAACAAGTACGCCAAGCAGAAGCAGACCCTACGAGTGAAGAAAGATGCACGCTTGGAATGGATGCCGCAAGAGAACATCTTTTTCCCCAATGCACACGTTCGTTTAGATACTGAAATTCGCCTAGAAAAGGGTGCACAGTTTTGGGGTTGGGAGATGCACTGTTTTGGACGCCCTGCACAGAATGAGGGATTCGAGCATGGTCATCTCGTTGGGAAAACAGAAATCTATCTTGATAATCAAAGGCTTCTGACTGAAGGCTTTAATTTTCATGGTGGCGATAAGTTAATGATAAATATGGGGTTACTTGATTATTCAATGATGGGAACCTTTTATATCACCTCAAATGAGAAGCAAGATCTAGAGTTGGTACAGAGCTTGCTCATATCTATTACACAGCAAGCTTCACAGCAATCAGTTACATCAAAAACGTCGAGTGAACCCACATTAATATTGGGTGCTACTCAGATAGAAGGATTGATTGTGGTGCGAGCCTTGGGTAATTGGAGTGAAGATATCCTCCAAGCCTTTGGTCAGATTTGGCAAGCAACTCGCTCTCATTTATGTGGTACGACTCCTGATTTACCAAGGATTTGGGCGACTTAGCGATTAGCCCTTTTTGTACCTAGGGTGACTTCCGACCCTAGGTACATTTTTTCAAGCTTGCTGTGATTGAATCCCACTTACTGCTCATGTGTTTTTGAGCACTAAGAAAACAACACTAACAGCGGGCGGCTAAATGGAATTAACACCAAGAGAAAAAGATAAGCTACTTATCTTCTGCGCAGGAATGCTGGCACAGCAGCGCAAACAAAAAGGCTTAAAACTCAACTACCCAGAATCTATTGCACTGATCAGCAGTGCCATTCTCGAAGGTGCCCGCGAGGGTAAAACCGTTTCAGAGTTGATGGATTTTGGACGCACACTGCTTACTGTCGATGACGTTATGGAGGGGATCCCTTCGATGATCCCTGATGTACAAGTCGAAGCCACTTTTCCTGATGGCACCAAGCTGGTGACCGTTCATGAACCTATCGTGTAGAGAGAAGTAATATGGCTGGTTCCACAAAACAATATTCAGGATTCGTTCCCGGAAAAGTCGAAACCGCTCCCGGTGACATCACTCTCAATGAAGGCCGCGACACAACGTCCGTTAAGGTTCAAAACATTGGCGATCGTCCTGTTCAAATTGGCTCTCATTACCACTTCTATGAAGCAAACCCTTCGCTGATCTTTGACCGAGAAGCCACTAAAGGTTTTCGACTCAATATTCCTGCGGGTACTGCAACCCGCTTTGAGCCGGGTCAGTCGCGCAGCGTCGAGTTAGTGCGTTACGCCGGTAAGTTAGAGATCTATGGCTTCCAAGGAAAGGTGATGGGCAAGCTCTAAGCGCTCCCACGGAATAATGAAAATAACAAAGGATTGAACATGGCGACGATATCCAGACAGGCTTATGCCGAAATGTTTGGGCCAACAGTCGGTGACCGAGTGCGTCTTGCTGACACTGATTTATGGCTAGAAGTTGAAAAAGATTACACCGTATACGGCGACGAAGTGAAATTCGGCGGCGGCAAAGTTATCCGTGACGGACAAGGGCAAAGCCAACGTCCAAGTGCCGAAACTCCAGATTTGGTGATCACTAACGCGATTGTGTTGGATTACTGGGGCATCGTAAAAGCCGATGTCGCAGTCAAAGATGGTCGAGTTCAGGCATTGGGCAAAGCGGGCAACCCAGATGTTCAACCGGGCGTTGATATTGTGATTGGCCCGGGCACGGAAATTTTAGCAGGCGAAGGTTCAATCTTGACTGCTGGTGGCATTGATTCACACATCCACTTTATTTGCCCACAACAGATTGAAGAAGCACTGGCGTCGGGTGTCACAACCATGATCGGCGGTGGCACTGGACCAAACACAGGTACTAACGCGACCACATGCACACCGGGGCCTTGGAACATGCACCGCATGCTAGAGTCACTCGATCAATTCCCGATGAACTTTGGTTTGTTAGGCAAAGGCAATGCCAGTCAGCCTGAAGCACTGCGTGAGCAAGTAGCGGCAGGCGCGGTGGGTTTGAAGTTACACGAAGACTGGGGAACCACTCCCGCTTCAATCGATACCTGTTTGAGTGTGGCTGACGAGATGGACGTACAAGTTGCGATTCATACCGACACTCTGAATGAATCTGGTTTTGTTGAATCGACACTTGGCGCAATCGGCGACCGCGTGATTCATACCTATCACACCGAAGGTGCGGGCGGTGGTCATGCTCCCGATATTATTCGTGCTGCAGGTGAGCCGAACGTTTTGCCTTCCTCAACCAACCCGACCCGACCTTACACCATCAATACGGTCGATGAGCATTTAGACATGTTGATGGTGTGTCATCACCTTTCACCGTCGATAGCTGAAGATGTCGCGTTCGCTGAATCGCGTATTCGCCGTGAAACCATTGCTGCAGAAGATATTCTTCATGACTTAGGCGCGTTTTCGATGATCGCTTCGGATTCTCAAGCAATGGGGCGCGTAGGCGAGGTGGTAACCCGAACTTGGCAAACTGCACACAAGATGAAAGTGCAGCGTGGCAGCCTAAAAGAAGATTCCGACTACAGCGATAACTTCCGCCTAAGACGCTATGTCGCTAAATACACCATTAACCCTGCGATTACGCACGGTATGGCACATGAGATCGGCTCTATCGAAGCTGGAAAACTGGCGGATCTAGTACTGTGGAAGCCTGCCTTCTTTGGCGTGAAACCAAGCGTGATTTTGAAAGGCGGCATGATCGCCATGGCGCCGATGGGTGACCCAAACGCTTCAATCCCAACACCTCAGCCAGTTCACTATCGCTCGATGTTTGGTAGCTACGGCAAGGCGTGTCAGAACACATCAATGCTGTTTGTCTCTAAAGAAGCCAAGGCGCAGAACATCGACAAGCAATTGGGTCTGCAGAGCTTGATTGGTGTTGTGAGCAACTGCCGAAACATCAGCAAAGCCGACATGAAGCTCAATGATTGGATGCCAAAAATTGAGGTCGACTCTCAGACGTATCAAGTACGCGCCGATGGTGAATTGCTAACTTGTGAGCCTGCTGAAGAACTACCAATGGCACAACGGTATTTTCTATTTTAAGAGCTCGGCTGAAGGCTTTTATTTTAGCGCTGAGCTGAAGGCTCTTGTTCTAGCTCTTAGCTAAGGGCTTTTAGGCTGAAGGCTCCTAATTTAAACGTTATAAATCTCACAAGGAGATTGAGGTAATAGCATGATTGAACTGACTCAACTGAATACTCAAATACAAAATGCACCGGACGGCTACTTAAGCCTGCCGATCGATAGCCGCATTAAGAGCCGTCTTAAGGTGATGCTCGATGACGGGCGCAATGCCGGACTGTTTCTACCACGAGGTCATATCTTGCGTGGTGGCGAACAACTCTCAAGTAAATGCGGTTTAGTCGTAGAAGTGAAAGCGGCACCAGAAACCGTTTCGACTGTTTACTGTGAAGACTTGCTCCTGTTAACGCGAGTGGCGTATCACCTTGGTAACCGTCATGTTCCGCTGCAAGTGGAAGCGGGTTGGGTTCGTTATCAACACGACCATGTTTTAGATGAAATGGTTGAAGGCTTAGGCGCGAAAGTGACCACTGAGAAACAACCGTTTGAACCAGAAGGCGGTGCTTATGGCGGTCGCTCTGGTGGACATCATCACCATCATTAATCGAGTCATTGATGACTCACTAAACGATTTATATAACAACGATATTAATAACAATAATACCAATCACAGTAAGTAAGTGATCAACAATAGCGCAGAAAAAAGGCTTGAGAACAAGGCATAATTTTTCGATAAGTAGTTATTCTACAATCAAAAATTATAACGCAGTTATCGAGCATTTTAGCAAGCTAGGGTGAGCAATTATTTACTACGATTGGTATAAAGCAAGGAACTCGCGATGAACTTTAAAACAGCTGCAGGCTTATGCACTTTCACAATAGCTTCTCTAACAACATCAACGATGGCTTTCGCTCACCCGGGGCACGGTTCGCATTCGGTTCATGAGTCTCACTCATTTATGTCTGGTTTAACTCACCCTGTGACTGGTATGGATCACCTGATCATGTTGATCGCTTTCGGTCTGTTAATTGGCGCACTTTCATTTTCCACCAAGACAAAAGCCGCTCTGATTAGCGGTGGGTTGGTGTCTTTGGTGGTAGGGCTTATCGCAGGCCAAGCCCTAGGCTTCTCTGTGATTGTTGAACCTGCAATCATCGCTTCTCTATTCGTTGTCAGCTTATGTTTATGGCACGTGTTCTCACCATCGACTAAGCGAGTGAACAGTGTATTAGCGGCTTCGATTGGTATGTTGTTTTTCCATGGTTATGCGCATGGCGTTGAAGCGGCAAGTAACCTAACTCAGTTTGCAACTGGTATGAGTATCACAGCTTTGGCTCTGATGGTTATCGGTACATTTGTCGGCCGCGCGGTTTACTCTAAATGGTTGTCAGTCGGCGTGGCTTCAGCAAGCGCACTATTACTGTTAGGCGCATAAGCTCTCGGACTTTTTCGATTCTAGGAAATTGAGGGCACGGTTATGACCACAACAGAAAATGTCGCCATCTATCGCCTGTTTCAATTGATCAGTCCGTCATTGCCGATTGGTGGGTTCACTTACTCGCAGGGTTTAGAGTTAGCGGTTGAAGCGGGTTGGGTGACCGATCGCAACAGCATGGAACAGTGGCTCAACACCATCGTCAACTCCAGTGTCGCGACCTTGGAATTGCCTATATTAGAGCGTCTTTACCACGCTCTAGAAAAGGGTGAACTCGATGAGATTGAGCACTGGTGTAATTACCTGTACTCAAGCCGTGAAACCAGTGAATTGCGAGCGGAAGAGAAACAGCGTGGGCAAGCATTGAATACTTTGTTGAAGCGCTTAGATATCGATATTTCACTGGTGGACTCTGTTGATAGTCACCCAAACCAATTGTTGGGCATGTGTATGGCGGCTCAGCATTGGGGCATTGATTTAGAAAGCCTCAAGCAAGGTTACTTATGGAGCTGGCTTGAAAATATCGTTACCGCAGGCGTGAAACTGGTGCCTTTAGGTCAAACCGACGGGCAGTTGGCATTGATTAATATCACCAACACCTTTCCTGAGGTGATCGAAAAGGCCCACGCGATAGAAGATTGGATGGTAGGCAGTTTTTCGCCATCAATGGCATTAGCAAGTTCACTGCACGAAACACAATACACACGACTATTTCGTTCGTAGCGGTCAGCTCGAACGGTATAGTAAAAAGAATATAAGGAAGTAGACAATGGAAAGTTATAAGCAACCACTTCGAATTGGTATTGGCGGCCCGGTAGGGTCTGGTAAAACAGCGCTATTAGAAGTGCTTTGTAAAGCGATTCGCGACAAGCTCAATATCGCAGTGGTAACCAACGACATCTACACTCAAGAAGATGCCAAGATACTTACGCGAGCAGAGGCTCTAGAACCAGATCGTATTATTGGTGTTGAAACGGGTGGCTGTCCGCACACGGCGATCCGTGAAGATGCGTCGATGAACTTAGCTGCGGTAGAAGAGCTTGCCAAGCTGCATAAGAACCTCGATGTGGTATTCGTCGAAAGTGGCGGTGATAACTTGAGTGCGACGTTCAGCCCTGAATTAGCCGATCTTACCATCTACGTGATTGATGTAGCGGAAGGGGAGAAGATCCCACGTAAAGGCGGACCGGGTATTACGCGTTCTGATCTGCTGGTTATCAATAAGATCGATTTAGCACCATATGTGGGTGCGTCACTTGAGGTGATGGAGCAAGACACACAACGCATGCGTCCAACCAAGCCATACGTGTTCACCAACCTCAAAGAGAGCCAAGGGCTAGACTTCATCATCAACTTTATTGTGACTGAAGGGATGCTAACCATGAAGGAGCCTTCTACTACTGAGTAGGGTTGGAATAGGTTAGTTTTTTGAAAGCGTTAGATACTAAAAAGCCCTGTCGATTATCGATAGGGCTTTCTGGTTTGAAACGTTAGGTCGAACTTAAAGCTCGCTCTTAGTCACTCTTGTGGTCACTTGCGACTCAATCACACCGTCTTCAACTTGAGTGGTGATCACTTCACCGACTTCGACATCGTTAATCGATGATACCGTCTTGCTCGATTCTGAATGAGTAATGCTGTAGCCACGCTTTAGGGTTGCCAGTGGACTAACGGTCTCTAACTTCTCTGCAGCCATAGCGAGCTGGTGGCGAGTGGTTAGTAATGTCTTGTCCATTGCATCCAATAGCTTTTGCTCTGAACGTTGCAGATGCAGTTTCTGTTCGCCAAGGCGTTTCACTGGCGAGTTCAATTGAAGCTGGTGCTGTTTACGTTCAACACGCTGTGCATGCTGTTTTAGGTATTGAGTCATACCACGACGCAAACGCATATCTAGGTCATCAAGCTGCTGACTCTGCTTTTGAAGTTGGTAGCTAGGGTGTTGCTTCTCTAAGCGGTATTTCAACGTTTGAGTTGATTGCGCCTGTTTGATTAACACATGACGAATCGCACTGACTAAGCGAGCACGTTTAGACGCGAAAGCTTGTTCTTTATGACTGTTATCACGGCTAACCAATTCTGCGGCAGCTGATGGCGTTGGGGCACGCATATCGGCAACGAAATCAGCGATAGTGACATCCACTTCGTGGCCAACGGCGCTGATAATCGGGATTTGGCTTGCTGCGATTGTGCGAGCTACGATCTCGTTATTGAAGCACCATAGGTCTTCCAGTGAACCGCCACCACGGCCGACGATTAACACATCACATTCATTGCGTTCGTTAGCGCGTCCAATCGCTTGGGCAATCTGAATCGCCGCCTCTTCGCCTTGAACCATGGTCGGGTAAACCACAACCGGTAGCGAAGGATCGCGCCTTTTTAGTACATCAAGAATATCAAACAGCGCTGCACCGGTTTTAGATGTGATAACGCCAACACGTTTTGGGTGTTCAGGAAGAGCTTGCTTACTTGATTGAGCAAACAGTCCTTCTGCGGCAAGGTTCATCTTCAGCTTTTCAAATTCTTGCTGAAGTTTACCGTCACCCTCTGGCTGCATGCTTTCGATGATCAGTTGGTAGTCACCGCGTGGCTCGTAAAGAGATAGGCGAGCTTTGACTAAAACTTGATTGCCGTTCTGAGGCTTAAAGGTCACACGGCGGTTATTGCCACGAAACATGGCGCATTTAACTTGAGCGCGAGAGTCTTTTAGCGTGAGGTACCAGTGACCAGAGACAGGTGCAGAGAAGTTTGAGATTTCACCAACGAGCCAGACTATTCCCATTTCGTTTTCTAATAGGAGACGAACCTCTGAGTTGAGGCGAGAAACAGTAAAGATGTTTGGATTAGTCATAGAAGCACTATCTTTCCTTGAAGGAAGGTCTTTCTTGGAATCTCACAGGGCGTGAGTATGGAAGATAGCGGCAATATAATACATAGCAAGGGGGTAAATGCAAATTAAAAATACAAAAATGTGTAGCCAAGCGATTTCGCCGTGCGTATAATCCGTCTGCAATATCAAATCCAAATCACTTTATTATGCGAAACGATAAAGTTGGGTTTACTCCTTTTAACACCTTTGTTGTGAGATATTGCAAATGCTACGAATCGCAAAAGAAGCTTTAACTTTTGATGACGTTTTACTCGTCCCAGCACACTCAACCGTTCTTCCGAACACAGCTGATCTTCGCACTCAGTTAACGAAAAACATTTCTTTAAACATCCCAATGATCTCTGCATCGATGGATACTGTTACGGAAGCACGCCTAGCAATTGCCCTTGCGCAAGAAGGTGGTATTGGCTTTATTCATAAGAATATGTCAATCGAGCAGCAAGCTGAAATGGTTCGCCAGGTTAAAATTTACGAAGCTGGTGTGGTTTCTCACCCAGTAACTGTAAGCCCTGACGCGACAATCGCTGATGTTGTAGCCCTTACCCAAAAACACGGCTTTGCCGGTTTCCCTGTTGTTACTGAAACAAACGAACTTGTTGGTATTATTACTGGCCGTGACGTTCGCTTTGTTACTGACCTTTCTAAGAAAGTTGATGTAGTAATGACACCTAAAGCTCGCCTTGCTTCTGTTAAAGAAGGTGCAACTCGTGAAGAAGTTCAAGAGAAAATGCACGAAGCGCGTGTTGAAAAAGTTCTTGTTGTAAATGATGACTTCCAACTGACTGGAATGATCACTGCAAAAGATTTCCACAAAGCAGAACGTAAACCAAACGCATGTAAAGATGAGCGCGGCAGCCTACGTGTAGGTGCAGCTGTTGGTGCTGGTGCTGGTAACGAAGAGCGTGTTGCTGCTCTAGTTGAAGCTGGCGTAGACGTTCTACTTATCGACTCTTCACACGGTCACTCTGAAGGCGTACTTAACCGTATCCGCGAAACTCGCGCTGCATACCCTGATCTACAAATCATCGGTGGTAACGTAGCAACTGGCGCTGGCGCTCGTGCTCTTATCGAAGCGGGTGTTAGTGCGGTTAAAGTAGGTATCGGCCCGGGTTCAATCTGTACGACTCGTATCGTTACTGGTGTTGGTGTTCCTCAAGTAACAGCAATCGCAGACGCAGCTGAAGTAGCTAACGAATACGGTATTCCAGTAATCGCAGATGGCGGTATCCGCTTCTCTGGCGATATCTGTAAAGCTATCGTTGCTGGCGCATCTTGTGTGATGGTTGGTTCAATGTTCGCGGGTACTGAAGAAGCACCGGGTGAAGTTATTCTTTACAACGGTCGTTCTTACAAGTCTTACCGTGGTATGGGTTCTCTTGGCGCTATGTCTCAAGGTTCTTCTGACCGTTACTTCCAATCTGACAACGCTGCAGACAAGCTTGTTCCAGAAGGTATTGAAGGTCGTATCGCATACAAAGGTCGTCTAAAAGAGATCGTTCACCAACAGATGGGCGGTCTACGCTCAAGCATGGGCCTAACGGGTTCTGCAACTGTTGAAGATATGCGTACTAAAGCTGAGTTTGTTCGTATCTCTGGTGCGGGCATGAAAGAATCTCACGTACACGATGTTCAAATCACGAAAGAAGCACCTAACTACCGTTTAGGTTAATAATACGTCCAAACGTTTGAATAATGTGCTGATTTAGTCGGCACATTAATATACCAATCGTAGTAAATAACTGGTCATCCTAGCTTGTTAAAAACCTCGATAACTTCGTTAGAATTTTTGATTGTAGAATAACTACTTATCAGAAAATCCTGCCTCGTTCTCAGGCTTTTTTCCTACGCTATTCCTGAACACTTACTTACTGTGATTGGTATTATATCTACCGCCTGTTTTGTTAAAAGTCCGATTGTCTCAAAACACGTGGTTAAAGATATCTAACGAAAACGTTTGCTTTATTTCTTGAAGAGTTAATCAGAGGTGAGTAAACTCACCTCCGTTTTATCACATAGCCAATAAGACTGCTTACAATGACTAAAAATATTCATGACCAACGTATTCTAATTCTGGACTTCGGTTCTCAATACACACAGCTAGTAGCTCGTCGTATTCGTGAGATCGGTGTTTACTGTGAACTTTGGAGCTGGGACGTAGAAGAAGCGGATATTCGTGAATTCAATCCAGACGGTATCATCCTATCTGGTGGCCCTGAAAGTGTAACGGAAGAGAACTCTCCACGTGCACCTCAGTACGTATTTGATTCAGGTGTTCCTGTATTCGGTATCTGCTACGGCATGCAAACTATGGCTGAGCAACTTGGCGGTAAAGTAGCAACGTCTACTGAACGCGAGTTCGGCTACGCTGCTGTACAAGTAACTGGTGAATCTGCACTTTTCGCTGACCTTGAGTCTACTCAAGATGTTTGGATGAGCCACGGCGACAAAGTAGTTGAGATTCCAGCTGATTTCACAAAGATCGCTGAAACAGACACTTGCCCATACGCTGCAATGGCAAACGAAGAGAAGAAGTACTTCGGTGTTCAATTCCACCCAGAAGTAACACACACTAAAAACGGCCTGAAAATGCTTGAGAACTTCGTTCTTAACGTATGTGGTTGTGAAGGTCTGTGGACTTCAGCTTCAATCATTGAAGATGCAGTTGCACGTATTAAAGAACAAGTAGGTGACGACGAAGTTATCCTTGGTCTTTCTGGTGGTGTTGATTCATCTGTAGTTGCGATGCTTGCTCACCGCGCTATCGGCGACAAACTAACATGTGTATTTGTTGATAACGGCCTTCTTCGTCTAAACGAAGCTGAGCAAGTTATGGATATGTTTGGTGACCAGTTCGGCCTAAACATCATCAAAGTCGATGCAGAAGATCGTTTCCTTAAAGCTCTGGAAGGCGAAGCTGAACCAGAAGCTAAGCGTAAAATCATCGGTCACGTATTCGTAGATATCTTCGATGAAGAGTCTAAGAAACTATCTAATGCTAAATGGCTTGCTCAGGGTACTATCTACCCAGACGTAATCGAGTCTGCAGCATCTAAGACAGGTAAAGCACACGTAATCAAATCTCACCACAACGTTGGTGGCCTTCCTGATGATATGGAAATGGGTCTTGTTGAACCTCTACGTGAGCTGTTTAAAGATGAAGTACGTAAGATCGGCCTTGAGCTTGGTCTTCCATACAACATGCTTTACCGCCACCCATTCCCGGGTCCTGGTCTAGGTGTTCGTGTTCTTGGCGAAATCAAGAAAGAGTACTGTGATCTACTGCGTCGCGCAGATGCTATTTTCATTGAAGAGCTTCACGCTGCTGACCTTTACCACAAAGTATCTCAAGCATTCACGGTATTCCTACCAGTACGTTCAGTTGGCGTAATGGGCGATGGCCGTAAGTACGATTGGGTTGTATCTCTACGTGCCGTAGAAACTATCGACTTCATGACTGCTCACTGGGCACACCTACCATACGACTTCCTAGGTAAGGTTTCTAACCGTATTATCAACGAAGTTAACGGCATTTCACGTGTTGTTTACGATATTTCTGGTAAGCCACCAGCAACTATCGAGTGGGAATAATCTCTTAGAGATTTAACCAGCTTTGATTAAGATCTTAAGCCTCGAACTCAGTTCGGGGCTTTTTTCTTGTGCGCCGAGCATGGCGTTGATCTAGGAGGTGAAAGTCCTCTACGGGCTCAG
>NZ_JBFSUV010000049.1:0-44216 GCF_041467515.1 Vibrio sp. 10N.247.311.12 | reverse complement strand
CAATTGTTAAGAAGATAATGTCGGTTAGCGTGTGCTCTATTTTCCAAGCTTGGCGAGGGTCTCGAATAACTGAAATATGGTCCAAAAGGCTTAATCCATTCATTATGGCTAAATATCTGCTGTTAAAAAACAGTATATGATCACACCTAAATCTGATCATCAAATCGATCTTGAATGTATTGAATTTGTTGTGACTTCAGTGGGCGTTGTTAATGATATGGACACTTCCACCCACCGTCTAAACTTATAGTCGGTAACATAAATGAGGAAGAGACCATGACCATTGCAACTTTAGGTATCGACTTAGCTAAATCTTCTTTTGCTCTTCACGGAGTAGATTCATCAGGCAAAGTTCTTTTGAAGAAAAATATCAGCAGAAAGAAGTTGTCCGAAACGTTGACCAATATGCCTCCTTGTCTTGTTGGTATGGAAGCTTGCTCCAGTGCTCATTATTGGGCAAGAGTATTCAAGCAATTTGGTCATGACGTTAAACTTATGCCTCCGCAGTTTGTTAAGCCCTATGTGAAATCAAATAAGAACGATACCGCTGATGCTGAAGCAATCTGTGAAGCGGTAACTCGCCCTAACATGCGTTTCGTACCTATAAAATCGATTGAACAGCAATCAATCCTTTCTGTTCACAAAGCTAGAGAAAGGTTAGTTTCAATGAAAACTGGCCAAACTAATCAATTACGTGGGTTGTTGGCTGAGTTTGGTCTTGTCTTTCCTAAAGGAAGTGCATCACTTAACAAGCAGCTCCCTCTGGTTTTAGAGGATGCTGAAAATAATTTGACGCCACCGATTCGCTGCGTGGTTACTCATTTAAAAGAACTAATTGATGAGCTTTCTTCACGAATTAGTGCGTTAACAAAAGAAATTGAACAATGGCACAGTACGAATGTTGATTCTAAAAGAATCGCAGAGATCCCTGGAATTGGCCCTATAACTGCCACCGCACTTGTTGCAAGTATAGGTGACCCCGCATCTTTTAATAATGGACGGCAGGTATCTGCATGGATTGGACTTGTACCTAAGCAGTTTTCAACGGGTGGCAAACAAGTATTGCTTGGTATAAGCAAGCGGGGGGATGGCTATTTACGAAGACTACTAGTGCATGGTGCAAGAGCTGTTCTTGGGCACTTAAAGCAACAGCCAACCACTTATACTCACCGCTGGTTGAATGACTTACTGAAACGAAAACACAAGAATGTTGCAATAGTCGCACTAGCTAATCGGAATGCTCGAATTGCATGGGCTTTATTGGCTAATCAGCAACACTATAATCCTGAATTACTATCTATCTAAAATTGCGCATGAAGTGGAAATGAGAAAACAGGTAAGACCGTGAGTATGGAACTCTGATTTGATCTTAGGACTTTCAAGTTCGTGTTGTTGATAAGAGCATGCTCAGCGGAAATCATTAAGAGTCCTTGAACTCGGATATATGTCTGCAATCTTTTACCTAAAACTTTCAGATTTACTACTTGCCAATAGGAAGTGTCCATATATGATCAAATCAGCTTGAAGATCAACGACACCATATGTAGCTAGCCGTTAGCTTCTAACGGGCATACCTAGTCCTATGACTTTGTTAATCGCTTTGACATTCGCCATGATTTCGCCCAGTTGAGCGTTGTAACATCTCAAGCTCAATTTATCGCTTGTTAGTCCTTTATATCGGGACATAGCAGTCTCAGATATTGAACGATAGTGATAACCAGACTCTGTTTTCCATTCCGATATTGTTCCATCTCTCAGAGCCATTACCGCTTTGTTTCTGGGATGACCGTCTTCCCAAAGAGCTGCATTCTTTCGAGGCGGTATTAACGGAGTACAGCCTTTATTTTTCAGAGTCTCGTGGCAATTTTTTGTGTCATATGCTCCATCGGCGGATACGGCAGCGACCTTTCTACGTAGTGGGTTGAGTAACGTCGGTAACACTTCACTATCGCCAACATTTACAAGACTGACTTCCGCACTAATCGCTTCGTGAGTATCCACATCCACAGCTAAGTGCAGTTTGCGCCATGTCCTACGTTTTTCTGTACCATGCTTTTTCACTTTCCACTCCCCCTCACCAAAGACTTTGAGGCCAGTAGAATCAATGGCTATATGGCGAATAGCCCCTCTCGATTTATTGCGATATTTGACCTGAACTGTCTTCGAGCGTTTACTGATACAGGTGTAGTCAGGGGACGTTAGTGGAACATCTAATAGCTCAAAGATAGAGTCGATAAAGCCTTGAAGAGCACGTAAAGGAAGAGAGAAGATGCCCTTAATCATCAAGGCGGTTTCAATCGCTGTATCAGAGTACTGAAAGCCTCTCCCACGCTTACCATGATGAGTTTTGCATCGCCATGCATCTACGGCTGAATCATCTATCCAGAATGTAACCGAACCACGTTTACAAAGAGCCTTATTGTACTCCGTCCAGTTAGTTATCTTCTTGTTTGCTTTACCCATATCACCACCATTCCAATCGTTTCAAATGATCAGATCACAGGACTTGGAAAAGGTTCAACTAATTTAGGCAACAACGCCCTTCGGCTACGCAAATGGTTGGGCGGGTGCTCTGTACGGAATAGGCGGTGCTGTCGGCATCCTATTGCTTGCACTTTGGTTTGCTCCGGTTCGTAAACTGAACTTCATGACCATGAGTGAAGAGCTGGCTTATTACGTTGGCGCTAACCGAATCGTAAAAAACGTGGTTGGCCTACTTATCTTTATCGCGTCAATCGGTTGGTTAGGTGCGCACATTCTAGGTGGCGGCATGTACCTAGCGTGGATTGCAGACATCGACCTTAACCTTGCGAAAATTATTATTGCTGCAGCTTTCACTATCTACGTTGTTATCGGTGGTTACACAGCAGTTGTATGGACCGATACGATTCAAGCAATCATCCTTTTTGCTGGCTTCATCCTAATGGCGGTAATGTCTGTTGATCACATTGGTGGCATGGACAACCTTTACGCTGCGATGGACCCTGCTGCTACAAGCTTTTTAGCAATCGATAAACTGGGCATTCTGCCTGCTGTTTCTCTGGCTGTGGTTATCGGTGTGGGTGTACTTGCAACACCTTCATTCCGTCAGCGTATCTACTCTGGTAAAGATGTTTCAACTATCCGTCGCTCGTTCGTTGCTTCTGGTGTGTTGTACCTTTTCTTCTCTATCATTCCAGCAATCATTGGTATGGCTGCACACGCAATCGACCCATCATTGGATAACCCGAACTACTCGTTCCCTTACGTAGCTGCAACGGTTCTTCCTGTTGGCGTAGGCATGATTGTTCTTATCGCAGGCCTATCTGCAACCATGTCGAGCGCAAGCTCAGATGCGATTGCCGGTGTATCTATCCTACTGCGTGACGTGTACGTGATGTTCACAGGCCGCGTACCAAACAAAGAATCAATGTTGAACTACTCTCGTCTAGCTTTGGTTGTGGTGATTGGCTTCGCACTACTGTTCGCACTGACGTCAAACGACATCATTGGCTACATCACTAAGATGATTTCAACGGTTATGTCGGGCATGTTTGTGTGCGGTATGTTGGGTAAATTCTGGAAACGCTACAACTGGCAAGGTGCGCTTGCAACACTAGCAGGTGCTTCTGTAGCTTCATTCGTAGTAATGCTAAACGCTGACTACACAGCCTTCTGGGGCAATCCTGTAATCCCATCATGTCTGTTTGCTCTAACGGCAGGTGTGGTTGTGAGCCTAGTGACTCCGGCTAACCAAGTAACACCTGAAATGGCAAAAGCGATTCTTGATGACGAGCGTGCTCTGATGGAGATGGAAATGTCTGAGACTGGCGTACTTGAAGAAGAAGCGGCACCTCAACGTCCTGCAAATCAAACAAGCTAAACCTAGTCTCCACAACTGGTTTGCTTAATTCAGGTCCTGCTTAGTGGCAGGGCCTTCTCCCACATATATCTCTCTATTTTAGGATCGGCTATGCCTGCATCTTCTCATTTCAATATTGCTTTCTTCGGCGAATGTATGGTCGAAATAAGCGGCTCTCCATTAACCAAAAAATTTGGCGGTGACACGCTCAATACCGCGCTTTACCTTTCTCGCTTAACCCAACATCAAAACCTGTCTGTTCATTACGCGACTGGTTTGGGTAGCGATGAACTGTCTCAAAACATGATTGATAGCTGGCAACTAGAAGGCATTCAAACCAATTTCGTTGAACGTATTCCAAACAAGTTGCCCGGTTTGTACATGGTAGAAACGGACGAAACGGGTGAGCGACATTTCCACTATTGGCGCAATGACGCGGCAGTAAAATCTTACTTTCAAACTGACGACCTGAATAAGCTTGAAATCGCGCTGACAGAGAAACAAGTCGACGCGGTTTACATCAGCGGTATCAGTATCGCGATTTTAGATGACACCTCACGTGAACGTCTGTTGAAAGCCATTGGTGTGTTCTCAAATCAAGGCGGAAAGCTGATTTTTGATAACAACTATCGCCCGCAACTTTGGACGACTGAACAAGCTCAGCATTGGTACGCCAAGTTACTACCATTGGTCGACATTGCACTGATTACCGAAGACGACGACCTGCTGGTTTGGGGCAATGGCGAGATCGTTCAACAACGCTGCCTTCGCTTAGGCTGCCAAGAGATCGTCATCAAACGTGGCTGTGAGCCATGCAAGATTGTTCAAGTTGAACAAGGCGATGTTGTTGAGAGTTATGTATCCGCGACTCGTGTTTCTAACGTGGTCGACACCTGCGCTGCGGGCGATTCATTCGCTGCGGGTTATTTAGCTGCGCGTCTTACTGGCGAGAGCGCCACCGACGCAGCCGAATTTGGCCACCAACTGGCTTCTACCGTTATTCAGTACTCAGGCGCGATCATCCCGGTAAGCGCTATGAATCACTTAATTAAAAAATAGAAAAACAAAGCGAATTTATTATGTCTCAAGAAATGATCAACACACTTAAGCAGTTCAAAGTTATCCCTGTTATCCAAATCAACAAGGTGGAACATGCGATTCCACTAGCAAAAGTGTTGGTAGAAAACGGCCTGCCAGTAGCAGAAGTGACGTTCCGTACCGAAGCGGCAGCGGATTCGATTCGTGCGATGCGTGATGCCTACCCAGAGATGTGTATCGGTGCAGGTACAGTACTCACACCTGCGCAGATCGACCTTGCGAAAGAGGCGGGCAGCGAATTCATCGTAGCACCGGGCTTGAATCCCAACACAGTAAAACGTTGCCAAGAGATCGGTATGCCAATCGTTCCTGGCGTAAACAACCCAAGCCAAGTAGAGCAAGCGTTGGAGCTAGGTCTTAACTTTTTGAAGTTCTTCCCAGCAGAAGCGTCTGGTGGGATCAATATGGTGAAATCTCTGTTAGCGCCATACGTTGATGTGTCTTTAATGCCAACGGGAGGTATCGGCAAGCACAACGTGAATGACTACCTAGCCGTGGATCGCGTGGTGTGCTGTGGCGGTACTTGGATGGTATCTCCGAAGATGATCGAGAATGAACAGTGGGACGAGATCGCGGAGTTGGTTCGTGAAGCGGTTGAGTTGGTTAGCTAATCATAAGTTTGTGAGCTCATTCGTTTTTCACAGACGATAGGCTTTGAGCTCACGATAAACAACAGCAGTGGCTGAAGGTTCTGTTTTGTGAATCGCCTCCGATAAACAAAACAGAACGTCCGTTATATAGGAAAACTAATAATGAAAAAAACTATATTGTCTCTATTGATTTCAAGTTCAGTAGTGTCCCCAATGGCGTTAGCAATGGCTCCGAATACCGATCTAAATTTAATGCCGTATCCACAAACAGTCGAGCTGCAAGCTGGGCAAGTTAAGGTCGACGGTAACTTCAAGGTTTACATCAAAGGCATTAACTCTGATCGCGTTGAATACACCGCGAAACGCTTTATCGATCGCCTAGAGCGCCAAACTGGCGTGCCGATTCTAAACTGGCAGGTTGATAGCGCAGACGAAGCGAACCTGATCATTGATATCGACGCGGCGCCAAAGTCTGAAGTACAGAACATCGACTCTGTAGAGTCTTACAAAATTACGACTCAGGGTGAGCAAATCACGCTGAGCGCACCAAGCCCATATGGCGCTATTCACGGCATCGAAACCCTTTTACAGCTCGTTGAAACCACAGCGATTGGCTACCACATTCCTGCTGTCACGATTGTCGATGAGCCTCGCTTCCGCTGGCGTGGTGTCTCTTACGATACCTCTCGTCACTTTATCGAATTCGATGTGCTGATTCGTCAGTTAGATGCGATGGCATCGGCGAAGATGAACGTTTTCCATTGGCACTTCTGGGACGACCAAGGTATTCGCATTCAAACCGAATCATGGCCACGTTTGTGGTCTGAAACCGCTGATGGTAACTACTACACCAAAGACCAAGTCCGTTACTTAGTGGAATACGCGCGTAATCTTGGTATTCGTGTGATTCCAGAGGTGTCTCTTCCGGGTCACTCTTCTGCGGTTGCTTATGCTTACCCGCGCCTGATGTCGGGTGGTGAAGGTCAAAGCTATGAGCAAGAGCGTGGTTGGGGCGTGTTTGAACCATTAATGGACCCATTGAATCCAGAGCTCTATGAAATGCTGGGCGACGTATTTGATGAAGTGACCGAGCTGTTCCCAGACGAGTATTTCCACATCGGTGGCGATGAGCCGAACTATGCGCAGTGGAAAAACAGCGAAAAGCACCAACAGTTCATTGAAGAGAATAATATTGATGGTGAGCGTGGCCTGCAGTCTTACCTCAATGTAAAAGTTGAGAAGATGCTCGAAGAGCGCGGTAAGAAGATGACGGGTTGGGATGAGATCTGGCATAAAGATCTGCCAACTTCTATCGTGATTCAAAGCTGGCAAGGGCACGATAGTATCGGTCGTGCAGCGAAAGAGGGCTACCCAGGTATTCTTTCTACGGGTTACTACCTAGATCAACCTCAGCCAACTAGTTACCATTATCGCAACGATCCAATGCCAAGCGGCATCACGGTTGACGATAAGCTGCACAGTGGCGAAAAATTCGTGACTTACCAATGGCAGAAACCTCGTTCTAAAGGCAGCCCACGTAAGGGAACACTGACCATGATTGAAGCAAAAGACGGCACGTTCCGCGCATTCAGTGATTACAACGGCAAGTCTCGTGAAGAGATCTACATCCTTGATTACGTGCCGGGCAAAACCTTTGTCGGCCACTTCAATAACTTCATGTCGTATACCGAATTCAACCTGAACTTGAATCCAAATGGGTTTGCGGAAGGCAGCTATCAGTTAATTGGTAACGTGCGCTGGCCAACCACAGGCGAAGTGATTGCGAGCAGTGATGTAGAAGGCAGCGTGATCCCTGAGCCAAACGGAGGCTACCCCGCGGAGCTAACCGACAAAGAAAAAGAGCTGATTTTAGGCGGCGAGATCACCATGTGGCTAGAAAACAAAGACAGCCTCACGGTCGAAAACTACCTATGGCCTCGCAGTTATGCAATTGCAGAACGTTTCTGGTCGGATGCAGAACTGACAGACGAACGCAGTATGTATAAGCGCATGAAAGCAATGGATACATGGTCGGAAGTATCGGTAGGGCTACGTCATCACGCAGATGCTGATATGTTGTTGAAGCGCATTGCCAAAGGCCAAGATATTCACGACCTGCGCGTGCTAGCGAAATACACCGAGCCGGCTCAATACTATGCTCGCAACTGGGAAAAGTGGAACTCCACTGAACCTAAGGGCACCTTGTACAGCCAATACGAGCGCCTAAATCGCTTCGTGGATGCTTTGCCAGTAGAAAGCTACGCGGTGTATGAGATGCAAGACTTGGTCAATGAAGTGGCGACAGGCAATCAGCAGGCGCTAGAGCAACTTGCAGAGCATTATCAGCAAGCAAAATCAGCTGCACTAGCGGCGGAAACTGTCTTCGCTGGTAACGTGTCTTCGGTAGAGACTGTGGTGGTTGCAGAGAAAACCGTTGAAGTTGCAGATTTAGCATTAACTTTGATTGCTAAAGCGCAAGCTGGCGAGAAGGTAAGAGAAGCTGACGTGAATGCCTACCAAGCGATACTGTCTGATTCGGCGAAAATCTATGATGAATCAATCATCGCGATTGTTCGCCCGACTGAGTTACTGTTAAAGCAGCTAGCTGAGTAAGTCGCGAACTGATTAACTGATAAGTCATACGCTAATAAGTGAATCAAAACCGCCCTCTGTGGGCGGTTTTTTAGTTCTGTCTTCTTTATGTGGTGCGATTTAATGCTTTTTGTTAGTAACTACTCACTATCTATATTCTTCAGCGTTAATGTGAATGTCATGCCTTGGTCTGGGTTGTTCTTTGCTATCAAGGTGCCTTGCATATCCCGTACATTGTTGGCTGTAATAGCTAACCCCAGCCCCAAACCTTCGCCCATTTTTTTGTTGGTATGAAACGGTTCGAAAATGGTTTCGAGTTGGTCTTCTGATACACCGCAGCCATTGTCTTGCACCTTGATGATCACACGTTGTTGATCGGTATGTGCACTGATAACAATGGTCGCGGGTGTTTGATTCTGAGTAGCATCGATGGCGTTTCTAAGCAGGTTACCAAGCACTTGGCGAAGTCGTGCTTCTTCTCCCATTACCATCGAAATATTGGAAGCGACACGCACGCGAATATCGACGTTTTCCAGTTCGGCTTGATGAATTCGCAGGGTTTCTTGCAGTGCGTCTGTCAGTGAAACTGGGTAAGGCTTTTCAAGTCTTTGGAAGGCGAACGACTTCAGCTGGCTAGTCATGTTAGCCATTCGGTCGATTAGGCTCATCACCAGATCCATGTTCGCTTTCAGCATCTTAGTCTCGCCTCTTTCCATCAGCAACTGGTTACTCGAAAGTAGGGTTTTTAGGCCAGTAAGCGGCTGATTGAGTTCATGAGTAATCGCACTCGACATCCGCCCTAGTGCAGCCAGTTTGCTAGATTCGACAAGTTCTTGCTGCGCATCTTTTAGATCTTGAGTTCGCTCTTCGACCCGCAGTTGTAGCGTTTTATTGGCGTTTTGCACCGCAATTTCGGCTTTCTTACGTTTGCTGATATCGATTACGGTACACAGGTAGTAAGTCGTCGCATGCCAAGGAAAGGCGCTAATTGAGAATAAAACAGGGAAGTAGCTGCCATCGCTGCGTCTTGCCATGGTTTCGACGCTAGTTATCTCGGCCAGCTCTTGATGCTGCTCTAAGTTTTTGAGCAGTTGCAAGGTGGTTGAATTCGGGTTACCTGCCTCAAATAACTGCCACGCCTTGATGTTATTGATCATTGAATCAGATAGTGAAAAGTAGTTCTTCGCCATCAGGTTGATATCGTGAATGTGTCCGTGTTTATCGATCAGTATTAACCCAACATGGGTTTTATTGATCATCCCAGACAGTCGTTTCTCAGACTCTTCGATAAGCTTTTGGATTCTCAGATTGCTGAGCTTTTTCTGGCGTCTTTGGTAAAGAATAACCAACAGTAACAGAATGAAAAGACAGCCAACCGCCACACTCCAGCTGATCCAGTTCGTGGTCTGGTTGAGGCTGGTTAATGGCGTTAGGTAGGTTAAACGCCAATTCAGATCGTCTAACTTGATGGACTGAATTAGGTAATCTTTATCTTGCAATCGCCACACGCGAATATGGGTTTGGTCATACAGCTCACGTTTTGTCGCTGTGGGCTGAGAATTGAAGGTGTCATTGAACCAATCGGCACTCAACCTGTTGTCACTGGAGAGAAAGAACTGATCGCGAGGGTTCTGAAACAGTATCGCCTCACCATCGGCAAACCATTGATCGGTTAACAATGACAAATCGATTTGCACCGCGACAATGCCAACCACATCAGAGGCTCGATATACGGGTGCCGCTATGAAGTAATCGGGTGTCACGCCTTTGTTTTTTGTCACCACTGAAATCGCACCACCTTGTTGGTGGATCTTCGAAACAATTGTACTGGCGTTCTTATTGCTCAGTTTGCTTCTTTCAACACTCGATACCAACAAGTCCCCTTCGCCAGAAAGCAGATACCAGCCCTTGGTGTTGGCGGCTTTATCCAATTGAATCAGCTGCTTCTTAATGCGTTTTTCTAGGCGGGCTTCACCATCAATGAAGCGCACACTGGTTTCATCATTGGTTACTAGGTAGGGCAGATAATAGAAACGCTTAAGGGTTCGCCTTGCTTCGGCAATGTAGCCAAGGAAGCGCTGTTCGGCATAGCGTTGGGCTTGTTCAAGCTTCCACTGGCTGATGCCATTCTTGGTGGTGACCTGCACCAAACCAATCAATAAACAGGTACACAGGAATAACCAATATCGATTGTTATTCATCATTTCTGATCAAATCCCTTTAAAATTAGTGGCTTGCCTCTTTGAGCTAGTGGTTTGACAAGGTTTTATGTTTGCTTTTTAAGCGAATGGAGAGTGAGACAAATCGAAGCTAACAAACATTATTAAACTGTTAAAGGAGTGTTATTCAAAGTGGGAGCTAGCTCCTTTTCGTCTGAGGTTTTTTTACATACCGTGGACGATATTAATCAGATGTAGAGTGGCGGAACCAAACTATGCAGCGTATTGCTTTAATTGAAGATGACGCGATTGTGCGTCAAGCAACCAGCCAATGGTTGCAGCTGGCGGGCTTCGATGTCACCGCATTTGAAGTAGGACAAGATGCGTTAAACGCCGTAGAGCAGGGTGATTTTCAAACCATTATCACCGATGTTCGTTTACCTGATATTGATGGTGTTGATCTGCTAGGGCGTTTCAAAGGTCTTGTGCCAGATGTGCCTGTTATTTTGATTACTGGGCATGGTGATGTCGATATGGCGGTGAAAGCCTTACAGCAAGGTGCCTATGACTTCATTGAGAAGCCATTCGACCCAGAGCGTCTGTCTCAAACGGTATCGGAAGCGGTAGATAAACATCAAAGCGGCCAAGACAGAAACAGTCGTCAGAACTATCTGGATAACCTTAAGGGCATTGAACAGGTGCTGATCGGTCGCAGTAAAGTGATGTGTGAACTGCGCGAGCAAATCCAGAAAGTCGCTTCCATAGACACCAACGTGATCATCTATGGTGAAACGGGTTGTGGTAAAGAGCTGGTCGCCTCTTGCTTACATGAATTCAGCCAACGTAAAACCCATCCGTTTGTTCCGCTCAACTGTGGCGCAATCCCAGAAAATCTCTTTGAAAGCGAGCTGTTTGGACACGAAGCCGGAGCGTTTACTGGTGCGGCCAAACGACGCATTGGTAAGCTGGAATTTGCCGACAAAGGCACAGTGTTCCTTGATGAAATAGAGAGTATGCCGCTGTCGATGCAGGTAAAAGTGCTGCGCACCTTGCAAGATAATGTCGTCGAACGCGTGGGGGGGAATCAGCAACAACATGTTGATCTACGAGTGGTCTCTGCCTCGAAAAGCGATCTACTGAATCACCCCGACTTTCGCCAAGATCTATTCTATCGTTTGAATGTTGCCCAGCTGCATTTGCCTCCACTCAGTGAGCGTGAAGAAGATGCCTTACTTTTGTTTGAACACTTCACCCAAGAAGCCAATTCCGAAACACGTATAGCCAGTGAGGCTGATCGCTATGCACTGCTCTCGTATGCGTGGCCGGGCAATGTGCGTGAACTGCGTAATGTTGCGATTCGTTTTGCATTGGATGAAAGCTTGACCGTTGGGGATATTTTGGCGTGTCGTCCCAATTCTGTCACAGAGTCCACAACGGCGGGCATCCCTTTGGCGGTTCAAGTACAGAGCTTTGAAAGGAAAGTGATTCATGATGCCTTAGTTCGTTATAAAGGGCGTATCAATGACGTGATGCAAGATTTGGATTTACCTCGTCGAACATTGAACCAAAAGATGGTGCGTTATGGGTTAAATCGAAGTGACTATGTTGACCCTTAGAGAGCGGCTTCATCGCAGTGCTTGTTGATTTTTAATGAGCAATAAATGGCTCATTGCATATTTATCAATTTACATACATTGATCACACAAATGCAACATGGTGTGACTTGCTTCCCGATCTACAGGTGTTAATTCCGGTAGCCGATAAGCCAAAAATGGCTTACTTAATAACAGGGGAATAAGCAAAAAACGGCTTATTTTGAATAGGTTTTAAAATAAAAGTAAATTAAAACAAATAGTTAAAAACTGGCATTACGCTTGCTATCTATTGTTGTTAACAAAAATATAACGTGAATAACCCTACATGGAGAGTAACAATGAAATACAACAAGCTGGTTAAAACTTTAGCGCTAGCAATGGCTTCTCTTGGCCTTATCAGTAATGCGTCAGCTGAAGAAGATCGCAGCTATATTTTAGCGACGGCTTCAACGGGTGGTACCTATTATCCAGTGGGTGTGGCCTTAGCGACATTGAGTAAAGTTAAGCTTGCGCCTAAGCAGCACTTTTCTTTGGCGGCTATTAGTTCTGCGGGCTCGGGTGAGAACGTAAAGTTGTTGAACGAGAACGAAGCTCAGTTCGCTATTCTACAAGGTTTGTATGGTGCTTGGGCTTGGCAGGGTTTGGGGCCATATGAGAAATCTGGCAGACAAACTCAACTGCGTTCAGTTTCCATGTTATGGCAAAACGTAGAACACTTTATTGTGCGTTCAGATCTAGCAAAAACAGGTACGGTAAGCGATCTAGAGAACCTAAACGGTAAGAAATTCTCTATCGGTAAGAAGAACTCTGGGACTGAAAACTCAGGTCGTCAAATCATGCAAGGCTTATCCGTGGACCCAGAACAATTTAAACTCGCCTTTATGGGTTATGGTGGCAGTGCGAGCGCATTACAAAATGGCACAATTGATGGTATGAACACGCCTGCTGGTGTTCCTGTTGGTGCGGTGACGCAAGCCTTTGCAGCACTGGGTGAAGATATTCAAATCTTGTCGTTTACCGATGCACAAATCAAACAAGCGAATGGTGATTACAATATTTGGACCAAGTATGAGATCCCAGCAAACACTTATCCAGGTGTCGATAAACCAATTACTACGATTGCCCAACCTAACTTCCTAGCGGTTCGTGAAGACATTTCTGAAGAAGATGTGTACCAACTAACCAAAGCTATCTATGAAAACCTACCTTTCCTACAAGGTATCCATAAAGCAACCAAAGCAATGGCACTCGAGAAAGGGATCGCAGGTCTGCCTGTTCCTCTTCACCCAGGCGCTGCTCGTTATTATCGAGAGATGGGCATCGAGATCCCTTCTGAGTTGATCGTTAACTAGCTTATCTGTTGTCAGGTAACTATTGGTTCGTGAGCTAATGATTTGTCGCGAACTAGCTGTTTGTCATCAACTAACCCCTTCGTGACTTAATTGCTTGGTGCACGTTCGCTCAAGAATGTGTTCGTGCACCTCCTCACTTTATGGATTTTCTCTTCGTGTTTGCTGCGGAGAGCAGGAGTTTTCTATGAGCGATTCGCTGCAGCAGGAACTGAAAAAATTTGAACTGCCGACCCGAACGGATTTTCCGTGGGTGGGCAAAGCAATAACGACAATGGGAGTGCTCCTCTCGTTGTTACACATTTGGTTTAACACCTTATCTACCTTGCCTGAGCTTTGGATCTCGGCGACCCACTTCGCTGGCTTTGCGATCATTTGTGCACTCTGGTATCCCGCTCATATCTCGCTGAAAAATAGCAAGATAGCGCTGGCTGTCGACATCGGAATTGCCTTGGCGGCTCTGGCTTGTCTTATCTATATCCCCTTCGCAGAAGACGCCCTTTATGACCGAGGCGTAAAATTTATCGCCAGTGATTGGTTTTTCTCTATCTTGGCGATTGCCATCGTCATCGAGCTGATTAGACGCACTATGGGCTGGTTCATTCCAGTGCTTATCTTAGTGTGTTTAAGCTATGTAGTGCTTTGGGGACAATGGACCAGCGGTATTTTTCATTTTCCGGGTTTAAGCCTTGAGACGTTACTTTATCGAAGCTTTTATTCATCAGAAGGGATGTTTGGTTCGATCTCAAGAATCAGTTGGACCTTCGTGTTCATGTTCATCTTATTTGGCGCATTTTTAGTTCGATCTGGTGTCGGCGACTACATTATTGATGTATCCCGTGCCGCGGCGGGCAAAGTGATTGGTGGCCCTGGTTTCATTGCCGTTATTGGCTCCGGCTTGATGGGCTCAGTCTCCGGGTCGAGCGTAGCAAACACAGTATCGACGGGCGTGATCAGTATTCCCTTGATGCAAAAGGCAGGTTTCCCTTCGCGCTTCGCGGCAGGTGTTGAAGCGGCTGCATCTACTGGCGGGCAGCTGATGCCACCTGTGATGGGTGCGGGCGCGTTCATCATGGCCTCTTACACGCAAATTCCTTATGTCGATATTATTGCGGTTTCCTTCGTTCCTGCGCTTATCTACTTTTTGTCTGTGGCATTCTTCGTGCGCATCGAAGCAAAACGCAGTGGTGTGCAAAAGGTGACTTCTGGCTGTGAGCCTCTATTGAAAGTATTGCTGTCGGGTTGGCACAACCTGATCCCATTAGCGGTGTTAGTGACTCTGTTGGTGAAGGGCTTTACGCCGACTTACGCTGCGGGCATCTCGATTCTGTCTGTCGTGGTGGCTTCATGGTTCTCTAAAAATCACAAAATGGGTCCAAAGGCGATCATCGAAGCGCTTTCTCAAGGCGCAAAAAACATGGCGACCACGGCTGTGTTGCTAGTGGGCATTGGTCTGGTGATCAACGTGATCAGCACGACTGGTATTGGTAACACCTTCTCGTTGATGATCAATAGCTGGGCGAACGGCGATTTGTTGGTGATGATCGCCTTAATTGCACTGGCGTCTTTGATTCTGGGCATGGGGTTACCAGTAACCGCGGCTTATATCGTGTTGGGTACTCTGTCTGCACCAGCTTTGTATAAACTGATTGCTGAAAGTCAGTTGCTCGACCTGTTGGTTTCGGGACAGTTACCGGAACAGGCGAAAGCTATCTTCATGTTGGCTGCGCCAGATAAGCTTGATTTGCTGAACGCGCCAATGGCACTTGAAACAGCCAAAGAGATGATTGCGTTAGTCCCTGCTGATTTTGTGGAAACTCTGCTTGAACAGAGCCTTGGCTTAGAAGCGATCAGCCTTGCACTGCTTTCTGCCCACTTGATCATTTTCTGGCTATCGCAAGACAGCAACGTGACTCCGCCTGTTTGTTTAACTGCATTTGCGGCTGCAACCATTGCTAAAACACCCCCGATGAGAACGGGATTAATGGCATGGAAGATAGCCAAAGGCTTGTATTTAGTACCATTGTTGATTGCCTACACTAACTTGGTAAGTTGGGATGTGATCTCCGTGTTAGTCACGGGTGGCTTTGCTGTTATTGGTACTTACGCGTTTATCGCGGCGATTGAAGGTTATCTAGAGAGCGAAGTTAATATTATTACTCGAGTAGCGTTGGTTGCGGTAGGTATAGCTCTAGTATGGCCTGATGTTTCAGTCGTGATCCGTTTGGTATGTGTTGCCATTTTTGTTGGCATATTTATCTACAGCGGTCGTAAATACGATGCTAATCAAGTGAAAATGGAATCAGAAAGTGAGGAAAAAAAGTTACCTCAAACCGGGTCTAACACTGTCGCGTCTTCCCTATAATTAAAAGGATTGAATGTAGGAATATTATGAACTCAATATACGACTATATTATCGTTGGTGGCGGCATTGTTGGCGTGTCGACGGCTTGGCAATTACAGCAAGCTCACCTTGATAAAAGTATCCTTTTAGTCGAGAAGGAACGTGGTTTCGCGCAGCACCAAACTGGCCATAATAGCGGGGTGATTCATGCTGGTGTTTACTACGCTCCGGGCAGTTTAAAGGCGGATTTTTGTAAACGCGGCGTAGAGCGCACCATCGCCTTTTGTAGCCAACACGATATCCCCGTCGAAAACTGCGGTAAGTTGTTGGTCGCGACCAATGAGCAAGAAGTGGAGCGAATGAATGCGCTCTATCAGCGTTGCCACGATAACGATATTGATGTTGATTTGTTGGATCAAGCTCAGCTCAAACTTGCCGAGCCAAATATCACGGGTTTGGGTGCGATTTATGTCAAAACCACCAGTATCGTCGACTACAAAAAAGTCACCGAAGTGATGGCTCAAGAGTTTGTTGAGGCGGGTGGTAAGCTTAGCCTTGGTACGGAAGTGATCATGGCCGATGAGCAAGAAGATGAAGTGCAGTTAACGTGCAAAGTAGATGGTCAGACTCTTCAACTGAACAGTCGATTCTTGATCACGTGTTCTGGCTTGATGGCCGATAGAATGACCAAGATGTTAGACATCGAAACCGACTTCCAAATCGTGCCTTATCGCGGTGAGTATTATCAGTTAGACGCTAAGCACAACCAAGTGGTGAATCATCTTATCTATCCGATCCCTGACCCAGAACTGCCTTTCTTGGGCGTGCATTTAACACGCATGATTGATGGCTCCGTAACAGTAGGGCCAAATGCAGTTCAAGGCTGGAAGCGAGAAGGTTATGGCAAGCTTAACTTTAGCTTCAAGGACACTTGGCAGATGCTGAGCTTTGCGGGTTTTTGGAAAGTGACTGCGAATCACTTGAAAACGGGTTTGGTCGAGTTTAAGAACTCGTGGTGGAAACCGGGATATCTAAAGCTAGTGAACAAATACTGCCCGAGTATTACGGTTGATGATTTTAAGCCTTATCCTGCTGGGATTCGTGCTCAAGCGGTACTGAAAGATGGCACCTTGGTCCATGATTTCCTGTTTGCCGAAAGCCCAAGAAGCTTACATGTATGTAACGCGCCATCACCGGCTGCGACCTCTGCAATGCCGATTGGTGAGTACATCTGTGGCAAGGTAATGAAAAAGACGGCTTGATGATAACTAAAGGTTATTAAGTTGAGATGCTCTCCGAAGACAATAAAAAATCCGCAAGCTCCAATCTATTTATGATCGTGGGCTTGCGGATTTTTAGTTTTAGCCGTGTTTGCTAGGTTTAATTGTTAGTCAATTAACCAACCTTAAAGCCAATCAGGAACGAAGTTAGCGACGATGGTGACATCACTAAAGTTACGGTAACCGCGCACCATGATGCTGAATTCACCCGCTGGCTTGTTCAATACACACTGTTCGTTGCTGCTGTTCTGGTATGGGCGGCAGTCGTAGTTCGCTTTCGATACGGTGCCGTTGTGTTTCACATATAAGTCGGCATCGCCACTTCGAGGGCCGGTTAATGTTACCGTTAACTGACCTGCACTTTGAGTCGTAAATGTGAAGAACTGCTCTTCACCATATCCTGCAGTAAGTCCTTTAACAGGCACGCCATTTTGCAGCTCTTTAGGGCCTGCAACGGGTGAATCAAGGCTGGTTTCGACAAGGTAAGCAATGGCTAGTTTGGCGAACTTGGTCGCGTGTGTCGCCGTAGGATCGGAGTTATCAAGCGTGTCGTGCTCAGTGTGAATACTTGGGTTGTAATCATTGAACATGCTTTCGAATGGCATGGCAGCTGGGTAGCCAACATTGTGCCAAGAGGCGTGGTCAGAACAGGCATAGCCACAATCATCGAAACCGTAACTGATGTCGCTCGCGTAAGTGTCGATCAGCTCGCTTAAATAGGCGGTGAGGTTGCTGTCGGTGTAGTCTGTGATGAAGGTGATATCGTGCGCTGAACCGTTGTAGTTGGTCATGTCTAATTGCAATACCGATACAACGTTGGCTTGCTCATCTCTTAAAGCGTTGGCGACATCTTGTGAGCCTCTCAATCCCACTTCTTCGGCTGCATAACCATAAAATTTAATGGTCTTGTCTGGCTGAATACCACTGGCGATCATCAGGCGAAGCGACTCTGTTACCGTTGCAATGCCTGACGCATCATCATCGGCTCCTGGTGAGATGGTGCCTTCGCTTGTCCAAGAACCAACCGTTGAATCAAGGTGTCCGCCAACCACGACGATCTCTGCAGGATATTTCGCGCCAAGCAGTGTCACTTCAACAGATTTTTGCGGATATTCAGCATGTGTGATTTGGCGTGCAGACGCATACGGCACATCTTTAATCTCGGTTTCCCAACGTTCTAAAAGCCAATCTGAAGCAGCGACACCAGTAGAAGTAGTATAAAAACGGTTGGTGAAGTTGGTTAGATTTTCAATGGTCGTGACCATGTTGTTCGACTCGACCTGAGCGAGTAGATCGTTCACCGTATCTTGATGGCTGATCACCGGCTTTTCGAAGGTGCTCATTGTCAGTGGCATCGCTGCGGCTTTGAGTGCGCTTGCTTTGTCTTCGTGCACCATGTAGCCACCACAACGGTGGGTTTCTTCGTGCATGTGACTAGATAGTTTCGCCAGCTCTTTCTGGTTGATTTTCGCGACGATGGAATGCTTGTTTCCTGTCACGCCTGGGTAAACCGTTGCGCCATGTTGAGTCATAATATGCTGTGCGTCAGCATCGGTGGTGATCCAAACTTCTTCGTTCGCTGGTGGTGTGATGCCTAGTGATGCGTAAGCCGAAGTACTGTTGATTAAGGCTAAAGAACCTCCGAGTACAGCCAAAGCTAGCATGCTTTTTTGAATAGCCATTTGTCGTCCTTTTTATGGTGAGTATTGTTATGTTGATGGGGGTGATTTTTGTGTAATACGTGGATGTATTTGTGTAGATGTTTCATTTGCTGAACAGTTAACCGCGAAAAGGGCCCCTTTCGGAGCCCTGAATTTGCTATTGATTACTGTGTTTTAATGAAACGGTAGTGCTTGGTTTCTGAACAGATATCGCTTGAGGTACACACTTGGTACTCAACATCTACTGTGCCGTTGTGACGGAACTTGTCGACGTATGAGTTGAAGTCTGTTGCACCAACATTCTTGCCATTGCGCTTAATCACGAAGTAGTCGTTGGTGTCGTAATCCCATGCCAGCTTAACGCGAGCTTTGCCGTTCGGGTTTTTGTTACCAAACTTCAGTTTTAGCGGGAAGCCTTCTGCTGAGTCACCTTCAATCGTGATCGACTTTCTGGTTGATGTTGCAACGCCTGCATCGTCAGTCACGGTTAGAGTTACCACGTAGTCGCCAGCTTCAGCGTAGGTATAACGAGTCACTTCACCGGTTTGCGTGTTGCCATCGCCTAGGTTCCATTGGTAAGAGACGATCTGGCCATCGCTGTCCGAACTTGTGCTACGCAGCTCTACTTCTTTACCGACAATCGTGTGTTCGAAAGAAGAGACGGGCGGTACGTTAGCATTGCCTGATCCGTACGATGCTTTCAGATTTGCACCTGCGTAATCTGAGTAACCCAGAATGTTCACCGTGTAGCGACCAGCTGTTGGGTTTTCAATTACACATACTTCATCGGTTACGCTTTCACTCTTACAGATATTCTCTTGAGAGCTTGGCGCATAATCTAGACCAACATACATATCCGGATCACCAGTAGACACAGCAAGATCAATCGTCAGCTTCTCTTGACCTGATGGTACTTCGATATCAAAGTAAGTTTTCGAACCTGTTTCACCAGCAACTGCGGCTTCGACACCATTTTCAAGGCGTTGGTATTCCGGTTCTGGTGGAAGTGGTGGTTCGCCACACGGTGACACACCCACTAAGTTAAACGCAGAAACAACATCATCGGCACTGTAGCCAAGGTCGGTTGCTGAGTTTTTCACGCCACAAGCACCCTGCCAGAAGTCGCTGTTTTCAGACCAGTAGATCTGGTTGGCTAACACGAACAGTTCGAACGCTTTCTTGGTATCCCAACCTTGTGTGGTTGCAAGATGGTAGAACGCCTTGTTGAACACGCCAGAGCTGTAGTGCACGTTTAAGCCATCGTAGTACTCGGATGCATTGTTGATTGAAGAGCCATCGCGTGATGGATCGTCCATGTAACGCAGTGCACCTTCGCCTTTAAAGATATTGCGTCCGACCATCCAGTCGTTGGTGCCTTTCATGTAGTATTCAGCCGCTTCACCCGCCATGTCCGAGAATGCTTCGTTCATACCGCCGGATTGGTTTGCGTATATCAAACCTGAGTTTTGCTCAGTGAAACCGTGGCTCACTTCATGGGCTGATACATCTAGGCTAACAAGCGGGTAAAAGAAGCTTTCACCATCACCAAACGTCATGGCTCTGCCGTCCCAAAATGCATTCTCGTAGTTTTCACCGTAGTGAACACGCATCATGAGCTTGAAGGAGAGTGGCGCTGTGTCGAACCAGTTTTTATACATATCGAACACGATGTTGCCAAAGTAATGGGCATCGTTGAGTGGTGAGAATGCGCCGTTCACGGCTTTATATTCGTTACGAGGACATTCATAGCTGTAAGTGGTGTCGCCGTCGGTCGCGCCATTAAGGTCAACGGTAACGACATTTTCAGACTCCATTACACACTCTGTGCCCACTTCTTGAACATCAAGGTAGTGGTAGTCGGTGCCGTATTCGTACATGCCGGTTTTTTCGTTGCCGCCAGGGCCAGTACCGATCTGAGCATGGGCAATACCTTCCCAGCGGTCGATGACTTCGCCTGTGTGCGCGTCTAGCATGGTGAACGGTCGAGTCGGCTGTTCACTGCCTTCTACTAGGTAAGAGACAACGTACACTAGTCGTGTTTTATCTACGCTTTGCTGTCCGATGCCTTGCTTCACAGAGCCTTGATAGATAAATAGCTGATGTTGAACGTTGTCTAGAGATTTGCTGGTTAAGCCTTGAGTCTTTAGATCTTTACTTGCGAGTTCAACCGCTTGAGCGCTGTTGATTGATGGCTTAACAAAAGATCGCTCTAAGGTCGTTGTTTTAAGGTAGCGACCTTGAACGGACTTAAGTGCGCCACCTTGGACACTTTGGGTGGCATTTAGGTAATGTCCCCATACCGGTGTTCCCCAGATGTTCTGCTGGATCTTAACTTTATAGATACCACGCTTTTTCAGGTTTACTTCTTTCACCATCTTGAAGCTAGAGGCGTTACTGACTCCTAACTGAGCGTTTAACCCAGAGAAGCTAGTAAAGTTGATCGGTTGATCGATTTGAACGGATTCACTTGCATGCACTGACAAAGACATAGCACTGGCTATAGCAACGGCAACTAAACGTTTTCTTATTTTCATTGTTGTTTTCTCTTTCCATGTAAAATCCAAGAAAACGTAACAAATTAATCACAGCGAATTTACATCATTCGATCTGATTAATTAGTAGCATGGCAATGATCTCTTTTATTCATGAAACTTATATTTCTCGTATTTACAGATAGTTATCATTTCTGTTTATTTTTGAACGCACCTATATGTTTATTTATAAAATCGTGACACTTTTATTAAGTGTTTATTTCTCTTGGAAATTAAGATTTTCGAGTAAATTGATCTGTGCCTCAATTAACGGATTCTGGGTTGATAGAAGGATCAACGATTTGAAAGTGTCACTTTAAACAGAAGGCCATTTAGCGAATTTAGGGGCAATTTTGATAAGAAATCGAAGACTTTTCGGCTTATTTTTCGAATTGTTAGTTAAAAGAGGGAAGGGGAATCGGGCACTTGTTTGGCACAGAGCACAAAATCTGCTGGATGAAAAAAGCCAGCGACGGGTCACTGGCTTAGATTAACTTAGTTTGTGCAGGCTACTGAATATAGGTAGGCAACTGCGACACTTAATTATGGTACGTGGCTAACGTCACTATAGCGAATTACTGCTTTTTACCGCCAACTTGTACGTAGTCGATACCGATAATACGGTTGATAATACCCAGAACAGAGCTCGTATCAGAGTTTGTTGAGCGAATCGTATCAACGGTTGCACCTTCAGGTACTAATTCCATTGCGCGGTCTTGAGTATTACCTGGCACTTGGAAACCGACAATGTTGAAGCTTTCAGCGTGCGCTGTGTAAACTTCTTCGTTGTGGCTAATACCAGAACAACCCGCTAGAGAAACAATGCCTAAAACAACTAATAACTTTTTCATACAAACACCTTAAGAAAGATTGGAATTTAGATTCAATAAGTTCATGGGAGACAGCATCTCCCGACCGATGTTGAACATTATTCCAGAGGTGTTTTGTAGTTACTGTATGGGTTTGTCAGCTGAATCATTACACAGCTGAATGGTAATGGTGAATACCGCACCCTTTAAGGCTTGGCTCTGACCTACCTCCACGGTAGCGCCGTGTTGAGCACAGATCTTCTCGACGATAGACAGCCCTAAACCATGGCCGCTCTTGGCTTTGTTACGCGCTTTGTCGCCAACGTAAAAGGGTTCGAACAGGCGAGCTTGATGTTCTTGAGCCACACCATCACCGTCATCGTGTACCGCAATCTGTAGCTGATCTTGATGCACGGTCGCTGCAATCGACACTTGTGAGCGTGCGAATTTCATTGCGTTACGCACTAGGTTATCTAGTGCTCGGTTAAATAGCGTTTCATCCGCCATTATTGAGCTAGGTTGCTCTGGTAGCGATAGGTCGATGTTGAGCTGAGTGTCTTTGTTCCAACGCGCCATTGCGTGGTCGAGAAAGTCTCGAATCTCTAATGGCTTTTTTAAGTTTTCTAGGTCAGTGCTATCGAGTTTGGCGTAATACAATAGTTCATCGACCATCTTTTCCATCTCTTCCGTGTCTTCGACAATACTCTCAATCGTGCTTTCTTGCTCTGCGTTTAGCTGGGTGTCTTTCAACATTTCAGCTTGCCACTGAATACGGAATATTGGCGTGCGCAGTTCATGAGCGACAGCATTAGTGAGTGAGCGATTACTTTCTACCAAGCGATGAATTCGGTCGGCCATTAGGTTGAAGGATTTGTTCAGTGAACCAATCGCAATACCACTTGAAGTCTCGGCTCGTGTCGAGAGATCGCCCTCCGCAAAACGCAGAGTGGCAGCCTCAAGCTTTTTAACTCGGCGGAAGATAATAAATAGATGACATAACCCATATAAGATAAAGCTCGCTAAAAAGAACAACCAAATGAGGTCATCCTCCAACTCTATTTTTTGCCTAACGAACGCTTCACTGTTGGGGAGGTAGTGATAGGTATTGTCACTGCTTGCTAAGCGAAACCATAGGTCCCGTTCATCATCGTGAAAAACAAAGGTATTCGGATTCGTGCTGAAGAACTCTGAAACGGGGCTGGGTATTTCATCGTCTGGGCTGAATGTAACCAATTTATTTCGTGTGGTTTCTACAAACTGGTTTATCGCTTGATGAGCCGCTTCAAGGCCTTGATTTTTAGCGATGTTCTCGATCAATTGCTGGTGGGCAGCCGCTTCGTAATCTTCCAGTACGTATTCGTAGTCGGTATTGAGCTGATAGACGCTAATCTCGTAGGCGACAAGGCCGGCCATAAAGCAAACTAACAGCCCTATTAAGGACTCCAAAAAGATACGTCGCATAATCGCTCTCTTTTATTACGCTCGTATTGAGCGAGGTTAACGCCAGGCGGTCGAAACAAACAAGTAACCCTTCCCGCGAATGGTCTGAATTTTCTCTGCTGGTGTGTGGTCGTCGCCCAAAATCTTTCTTAGACGTACAACCTTGTTGTCAATCGTCCGGTCTATTCCGTCGTACTCAATCCCGCGCAATGTTTGCGTCAAGTAGTCACGAGATAACGGCGTGTCTGGGTTGCTTGCCAATAACCAAAGTAGGTCAAACTCGCTGTCAGTGAGTGATAAAACCGCACCTGAAAGTTCACACTTCTTATAGGTGTTTTTCAGAACGAGTTGATCGAACTGAAGGGTGTCTGAGTCATCGACTGAAGCGGTATTGGTGTCTTGGCGGCGTAATAGCGAACGAACTCTGGCCAGCAGAACTCTTGGTTTGATTGGCTTGGTGACATAGTCATCAGCCCCTGTCTCTAAACCAGCGACGTGATCAAAGTCGTCATCGCTAGCGGTGAGCATCAAGATTTTACCTTTATAGTGCGTACGCGTCTGTCGGCAGATTGTAAGTCCATCAGTTACAGGAAGCATCAAATCTAGCAATACGATGTCAGGTTGCTCCGCGAGGATGGTCTGTGCGGCATCGCTGCCATCGTCCAACACCGTGACATCAAAATCTTGCGCGACAAAGTAGTCCTGCAACATTTTCTGAAGTTTCAAATCGTCTTCCACGATGATCATTTTAGGTTTTGTCATTCCATTATCAGCCTTGTCGTGCGTTTCAATCATTGAGATTACGTGAGGGAGCCTTATCTAGTGGTTAGCTATTGTGGCATCTCCAATTTGCATGCTTTACGTAAAATACCTGACATGAATGATTAAACACTTTCCACGCCAGTTCAATGATGATTTTGAATTTGTGCGAAAATAAAAAACAATGTTCAAAAAGACATACATTCTCATACATTCGCACGACAGATGTTTTCTTCTTTAAATAATAGAATTTTCCCATCAAACATTTTTGGGAATTACTACATGAATAGCTATAGAAAAACGTTACTGGCATTACCTTTGATTATTTTAGCTGGGTGTAACTCAAGCTCTAATTCGGGTAAACCGACAACTAAAGCACAAGTGAAACCTAAAGCGGATTACGTATTTTCATCAGCGAAACTGGGTGAGTTGTATAAAGAGCGACAAGAGGTCCAAGAATCCATAAAACTTGATTACAACGGTGTGCAGTATGAAATCGTTCTGTTTGCGGAAGATATTAGTGATAAGCAAAAAGTGGTTAGGCTTGCGGATAGTTTAGGTCAAAGTGTGGATCTGTACCTCCCTGATGCAGGATTTGATAGCTGCGGTATCTACACAGAGAGCAAGGGTTTGGACGTGTTTGATTGTGGTGCGGCTCAACGCTCAATCGGCAATGACACCACGTTAATTAACACGACGACGAATACTCATAAGCCCGTCGAGCTTGAGTATCACAATGAACTGGTTCAATACGTGACTAGCCTTGGGTCTACCATTCTGAGTAACACTAAAAGTGGGAACAAGGTAACGATAACCACCTCGTTTGCTTTCAACGCTTTTTACCGTGATGTGCTCAACGAGACTGGCGCTGTTGATCGCATTACTTCCACTCTAGGCGCATCAACCTATTCTCAGCTTTTTGATATCGTGAAATTGTATCAAGGCAGTGAGATGACGTTGAAGTTTACCAACCATATTGGTGGAAGTGCCGACGATGATATCAATATGTACACCGGTCGCATGATCCACAGTAACAAAATGACGACGATCGTAACGCCTACGGGGTCGGTGTTCTCTGGCGGCACGGATCTTTTCGCTGCGGGTAACCCACGAGTTTTGCAACGAGCAGATACCACTAAAGCCATTGAGCTTAATAAGCAGGTTGGTGTGCACAGTTGGGCTGAGGATGATAAAACAGCCAAAGACTTCCCATACACGAACGAAAGCCATCGCAAGCAAGCGACCTACTTTAAAAAGGTAATGGGAGACAAAGGAATCGACTTCTATATCTTCACGTTGGATTCTGCTCCGGCTTCTGGCGAACACTGGGTGACTAAGGCTGAGTCAGATAAATACGGTTTCATCACACGCATTGAGTAGCTTAGGCTTGCAATAACATAAGAAACGACTGAGAAGGTTGGTGATGACGCTGTTGTCGCCAACCTTTTTTGTTCATTTTTTGATTCGTTACCTGTGTTGATTGTGGATTTCCTTGTCTTAAATTTCAGTATGAAAATTCCTTGATACTTCCTTTCCACTCCCTCCCCAAAAAGTTTCTACAAGGACTCTCACTGATTGATTCTTGAACTTTCTAAGCAAAAACATTTGACCAATAACTATCACACCTCAAATCTTTAATTGTTTTCGTTAGTGTTCTAAATGATATTTAATTTATTGTTTTATAATGATTTTTGTTGTTTTGAATGCTGTATTGTTACGAGTTTGTTTTAAATAATCATTTGAACCCTAACTAAATTTCTGTCATTTTATATTTAACTGAACGTTCAATATAAAATAAAAGGACTAAGAAATGCCGAAGGTTGGGATGCCTGATATACGTAAACCACAGCTTGTTCAAGCCACCATGACGGTGATTGATCGAGTGGGTTTGCATGCCGCGAGTATTGCGTTGATCAGCAAAGAAGCGGGAGTCTCCACTGGCATTATTAATCACTATTTTGGTGGAAAGCATGGGCTGCTAGAAGAGACCATGCGTGAAATTCTTCGCCAACTTTCTAATACCATCACCACGTCACTAAAAGCACTTCCTGTTGATGCTCACCAACAGAGAATTAACGCGATCATCGATGGTAACTTCGAAGGTTACCAAGCAGAAAATAAGGTCGCGAAGGCGTGGTTGGCATTTTGGTCATATTCAATGCATGACGAGCAGCTGAAAAGACTGCAACGTGTGAATGAAAAACGTTTGATTTCACACTTACGTCTTGAGTTGAAAGGTATTTTGAATCACGAACAAGCGGATCTCGTTGCTCACGGGATTGCGTCTCTGATTGATGGTTTGTGGCTGAGAGGCACACTAAACCCAGATGGTATCGATGCTCAAAAGGCGCGTGCCATCATCAATGATTATCTAGATAAACAACTTACGTTCTACTCGTGCAGTACCAAATAGAACGCAGTGTTAGGACTAGAACAGCACTAGAACGACCAATACTCACATATAGACCAGTAGAGTCTAACAACAATAATTAAGTCAGAATCTCAAATGGAAATGAACTCGTTATACATCGATGGCGCAGTGGTTAAAGCAACCTCTGGTGAAACCTTTGATAGCATTAACCCTGCCAACGGTGAACCTATCGCGACGTTAGGCCAAGCATCTTCAGCAGATGTCGACAGTGCTATTGAATCTGCGAAGCGCGGATTTGCGGTATGGTCTGCAATGACCGCTGTGGAACGCAGCCGCATTCTGTTGAAGGCAGTGGACATACTTAGAGCTCGAAATAATGACCTTGCAAACCTTGAGGTTGTTGATACGGGCAAGCCGCTGCAAGAAGCAATTGAAGTGGATGTGGCGTCTGGCGCTGATGTTATTGAATACTTTGCTGGCTTGGCTCCAACGCTACAAGGCGACCAACAGCCGCTGAGTGAATCTCAATTTTTCTACACTCGCCGCGAACCGCTAGGCATCTGTGCGGGCATTGGCGCGTGGAACTACCCTATTCAAATCGCGATGTGGAAATCGGCTCCAGCATTGGCTGCGGGTAACGCGATGATTTTCAAACCTTCAGAAGAAACGCCGCTAACGGCGCTCAAGCTTGCTGAGATATTTACCGAAGCTGGTCTTCCTGATGGCGTGTTCAACGTGGTTCAGGGCGATTACCGTGTTGGTCAGATGCTAACGGCGCACCCAGACATCTCGAAAGTGTCGTTCACGGGCGAAACCGGTACCGGTAAAGCGGTAATGTCGGATAGCGCTAAGACGCTGAAATCAGTCACCATGGAACTTGGTGGAAAGTCACCAATGATCGTGTTTGATGATGCTAAATTGGATGATGCAGTTTCCGCTTCGATGGTGGCTAACTTCTACACCCAAGGCGAAGTGTGTACCAACGGTACTCGCGTTTATGTACACGAAAACATCTATGACGCATTCATCGACCAACTTAAAACACGCACTGAGAAGCTGATCATTGGTAACCCAATGGACATGGAGACTCAGATCGGCGCGTTGATTTCTAAAGAACACCTTTCAAAAGTCCTTGAAGCAATTGAGCTAGCTAAGCAGTCGGGTGCAACCTTGCTGACGGGCGGCTATCAAGTGACAGACAACGGCTTAGCGAACGGCAACTTTGTTATCCCAACCGTGTTTGTGGATTGCGAAGACAACATGCCTCATGTTCAACAAGAGATCTTCGGCCCTGTGATGTCAGTTTTGAAGTTTTCGGACGAAGACGATGTGATTCGCCGTGCTAACGACACCAAATATGGCCTTGCGGCTGGTGTGTTCACGCAAAACCTTTCTCGTGCGCACCGTGTTATTCATCAAATGCAGGCAGGTATTTGTTGGGTGAACACGTGGGGTGATTCACCGGCAGAAATGCCTGTTGGTGGTTACAAGCTTTCGGGTATTGGCCGTGAAAATGGACCAGAAACTCTACTTCACTATACGCAGACTAAGAGCATTCTTATTGAACTTGGCGACTACGCCAGCCCTTATGCCTAACGCGTAACACTCAATTTTATGGGCTAGTTTAACAGAGCTAGCCCCACTGACTTATCTCAGGGAAATCAAAACATGGAACAACGCTACGATTATATTATCGTCGGCGCGGGTTCGGCCGGCTGTGTGTTAGCGGATAGGCTAACGGAAAGCGGTGAACATAGCGTTTTATTACTGGAAGCTGGTGGTACGGACAAGAGTATTTTTATCCAAATGCCAACCGCGCTTTCTTACCCAATGAATACTGAAAAGTACGCTTGGCAATTTGAAACAGAGAAAGAGCCGGGCCTTGATGGACGTGAACTGCACTGCCCACGTGGCAAAGTGTTAGGCGGCAGCTCATCGATCAACGGTATGGTTTATGTTCGTGGCCACGCGTGTGATTTTGACCAATGGGAAGAAGAGGGCGCTGCGGGTTGGAACTACCAAGCATGTCTGCCTTATTTCCGCCGTGCTGAATCATGGAACAAAGGTGGTGATGAATACCGTGGAGACAATGGCCCTGTCGGCACTTGTAATGGTAACGATATGGAGCTCAACCCGCTTTACCAAGCGTTCATCGATGCAGGTAAAGACGCCGGTTACCCAGAAACACAAGACTACAACGGCTACCAGCAAGAAGGCTTCGGCACTATGCATATGACGGTAGACAAGGGTGTTAGAGCCTCAACCTCTAACGCTTATCTACGTCGAGCATTGAAGCGTTCAAACCTGACCTTGAAGAAAGGTATCGTGGCGCGTCGTTTCCTACTTGAAGGACAAGACTCAAATGGTCAATCGGGCTTGAAAGCCGTCGGTGTCGAGTTTGAAAAGTCAGGAAATACCCAGGTGGCTGTGGCGAACAAAGAAGTGATCTCTTCTGCGGGTTCTATCGGTTCTGTTCAACTGCTGCAGCTTTCTGGTATCGGCCCGAAAGCGGTGCTTGAAAAGGCTGGCGTTGAGCTGAAACACGAACTGAGCGGTGTCGGTGAAAACCTTCAAGATCACTTAGAAGTGTACTTCCAATATCACTGCAACGAACCCATCACGCTCAACAGCAAGCTTGGTTTGGTCAGCAAGGGCATGATTGGCGCGGAATGGATTCTGACTCGCAAAGGCCTTGGTGCTACTAACCACTTTGAATCGTGCGCGTTCATTCGTTCTCGCAAAGGATTGAAGTGGCCAAACATTCAATATCACTTCCTGCCAGCAGCGATGCGTTACGACGGGCAAGCGGCCTTTGATGGTCACGGTTTCCAAGTACACGTTGGCCCGAACAAGCCAGAGAGTCGCGGTACGGTTGCGATCACTTCTGCTGATCCGCATGCCAAGCCAGAGATCATTTTCAACTACATCTCGACTGAACAAGATCGCCAAGATTGGCGCGATTGTATTCGTCTGACGCGTGAGATTTTGTCTCAACCTGCGATGGATGTATACCGAGGCAAAGAAATTCAGCCGGGTCTAAACATTACTTCTGATGAAGCGATTGATGAATGGGTTAAGCAGAACGTTGAAAGTGCATATCACCCTTCTTGTGGCTGCAAAATGGGTTCAGATAACGACCCAATGGCGGTGCTTGATGAAGAGTGTCGCGTTCGCGGTATCGACAGCTTACGTGTTGTCGACTCATCGGTTTTCCCTGTTATTCCGAACGGAAACTTGAACGCCCCGACCATTATGGTGGCTGAGCGTGCTTCCGATTTGATTTTGGGTAAGCCGATGCTCAAAGAGCAGGGCGTTTCAGTGTGGATTGCACCTGAGTGGCAAGAGAAGCAAAGAATAAATAAACCAGTAAGAGAAGCGTAAGCCTCTGTTATTGAGATAAAAATAATAAAAAGTAACAACCAAAATTAGTCAAAAGTCAGCAAAACTGCCCTGATTAGTATGAGTTAGGGCAGAAAAAGGAAAGATAAAAAGGAATCATTATGACGACTCAACATAAACAAACCGCTACAAAAAAGGTATTAGCAACATTAGCCATCAGTTCATTTGCATTTGGTGCTAACGCTTCTATTGAACCGCAGCAATGTGAAAACGTTCGCTTCGCTGATGTAGGCTGGACTGACATTACCGCAACAACCGCCGTTACTTCTGAACTATTAAAAGGCCTTGGTTACAAAACCAAAACCGACCTACTTTCAGTACCGGTGACATACTCTTCAATGGCGAACGGCGATATTGACGTATTCCTAGGCAACTGGATGCCAACCATGGAAGGCGATATTGCTAAGTACCGTGAAGAGGGCACGGTTGAAACCGTTCGTGCCAACCTTGAAGGCGCAAAATACACGCTAGCCGTACCAAAATACGTGTACGACTCAGGTGTAAAAAGCTTCGCCGACCTAGCAAAACATGCCGACAAATTTAAAGACCGCATCTATGGCATCGAGCCGGGTAACGACGGTAACCGCCTAATACAATCAATGATTGATTCAGACGCGTTTGGCTTGAAAGATTTCAGCCTAGTGGAATCAAGCGAAGCGGGCATGGTGTCGCAAGTATCTCGCGCTGCTCGTCGTAGCCAGTGGATCGTTTATCTAGGTTGGGCGCCGCACCCAATGAACAGCAATGTTGAGATGGAATACCTATCAGGTGGTGACGACTTCTTCGGCCCTAACTACGGCGGCGCGAATGTTTACACCAATGTTCGTTCAAACTACCTGTCTGAGTGTGCAAACGTCGGTCAACTTCTACAAAACCTAGAATTCACTCTAGAGATGGAAAACCAGTTGATGGAAGCGATTTTGAACCAAAATGTGAAGCCAGAGAAAGCGGCTCAGCAATGGTTGAACAGTAATCCACAACAAGTAGAAGCTTGGTTAGACAACGTCAAAACGCATAAAGGTGAATCTGCAACTCAAGCGGTTACAGAGTACCTAAAGCAAGTAAAAGCATAGTTCTACCTATAGACCTGTTTACCAAAGCTATATAAAGAATAAAGGTGGGCTTCGGCCCGCCAATAATAAAAGGCAATATTGTGAATTTTATTACGGAAAACAAAATCCCTGTCGGACAATGGATGGAAGCGGGTGTTGATTGGCTAACAATCAATGCAGCAGGATTCTTTGACGCTATTTCGATTTTTCTAGAAACCGTCATTATGTTTTTAGTCGATGTATTTAAGTGGATGCCGCCTGCTCTGCCAATCGTGATGACTGCTGCTATTGCATGGTACTTACACCGTAAACCTTCGCTGGTGATCTTTGTGGTCGCAGCACTGCTGACTATTCTTAACCTCGGCTATTGGCAAGAAATGCTGGAAACCTTTGTTCTCGTCTTTGCGGCGACAACGATTTCCGTATTAATTGGCGTACCGGTTGGCATCATGGCTGCTCACCGTCCTTGGTTGTATACGGTGCTTAGACCCATTCTTGATTTAATGCAGACGGTTCCAACGTTTGTGTATCTGATTCCGACTTTGGTTTTATTCGGCTTGGGCATCGTTCCTGGCTTAATCTCGACCATCATATTTGCCATTGCCGCACCAATTCGTTTGACCTACTTAGGTGTAACCAAAGTGCCTGAAGAGTTGATTGAAGCGGGTAAAGCGTTTGGTGCAAGCCGCATGAAATTGCTGATGAAAGTGGAATTACCGGCTGCCTTACCAAGCATTATGGCGGGTGTAACTCAATGTATTATGTTGTCGCTTTCGATGGTGGTTATCGCCGCCCTTGTCGGAGCTGACGGACTTGGTAAACCTGTTGTTCGTGCATTGAACACAGTGAACATCTCACAAGGTTTTGAAGCCGGGTTGGCGATTGTATTAGTCGCTATCATTCTTGATCGCTTGTGCAAAACACCAAACCAGAAGGAAGCTTAATCATGTCTAACTCTCAGGGAAAAAAGACAATGGACGCGATTACCATTAAGAATCTCGATGTTGTGTTTGGTAATAAATCGAAACAAGCGCTTGAGCTACTCGACCAAGGTAAAACTCGCCAAGAGATCATTGATGAGACTGGCCAAGTGGTTGGCGTAGATAATGTGTCGCTGACCGTTGAAGAAGGCGAGATTTGTGTGCTGATGGGGTTGTCTGGTTCTGGTAAATCATCTTTGCTTCGCGCAGTTAACGGCCTGAATGAGATCAGCCGTGGCTCATTGGCGATCAAAGATGGAGACAAGCAGGTTGATTTAGGTGAACAGTGCGACGAAGCGACCTTGCGTCATCTTCGTACTCACCGCGTTTCTATGGTGTTCCAAAAATTTGCCCTAATGCCTTGGTTAAACGTGTTAGATAACGTGGCGTTTGGTCTAGAAATGCAAGGCGTAGCCAAAGATGTTCGTCGTGCTAAAGCGCGTGAACAACTTGAAATGGTGGGTTTGGCAGAATGGGAAACCAAATTTCCACATGAGCTTTCTGGCGGCATGCAGCAACGTGTTGGTTTGGCGCGCGCGTTTGCAATGGACACCGACATTCTGTTGATGGATGAACCGTTTTCGGCGCTTGATCCACTGATTCGAGCTCAGTTGCAAGATGAACTGATCACACTGCAAAGCAAACTCAACAAAACGATTTTGTTCGTGAGTCACGACCTAGATGAAGCACTGAAGATTGGTAACAACATCGCGATCATGGAGTCAGGAAAGCTGATTCAACACGGTAAGCCTGAAGAGATCGTATTGACGCCAAAAACAGAATACGTAAAAGACTTCGTTGCTCATACCAATCCATTGAATGTGCTTAAAGGTCGCTCTTTGATGCAGCCTCTTGATTCACTAACGCAAGAGAATGAAAGCTGGAAGATCTGCGATTCTAAAGATCTCTGGATTGAACAGAGTGAAGGTGCTTTATCGGTGAAAGGTGAATCTGCTTTGGCGCTTGTCGAGTGGAGTGAATCTGACGACTTAACTGCAATCAGCGAGTCGAGTGTAGTTGTGGCAAGCCCGGAAATTGGCATGCGTGATGCAATTAAGCTCAAGCAGATCAGTAACCATCCGATTTTGCTGGTGGAAGACAATCAACTGGTCGGTATTCTGGATAACAGCGAGTTTTACAACGCACTAACGGGTAATTTTCAGATGAATACAGCCGCGTAAAATTTCGTTTTCCAGCTTGGCGATTAGGGCTGGTTTTTTATTAGGTGGAGAGGGTTAAGTCTCTCTACCTCTATGATTATTAAAATATATTATTCTTTGAACTTGTATTCTCTGACTCGTTATTTTTGCCTTCATTGAAGCTTTCATTTCCCCTTCATTAAGTAAAAGTGCCGTACCACGCAAGTTTAGTGGTATAGAAAAGATTGAGAATAGTATGAACATCAGTACAATGCGGAAAAATCAATGAAGTAATTTATCAATTTACAGTGTAATTCGAGCTCGCCTGACGTAAATAATCAGGACATTTCATCGCTTCGACGCTGTAAAACCATTCACAGTATATTAGTACAAAGGTCTGCATCTTGGACAAACATGACGAAATCCTGGTCGCTATTCGCCAAATTATTCGCGCTATCGATTTACACTCGAAAAAGCTGAGTAAAGAGTATGGTTTGACTGGCCCTCAATTAATCTTAATGAGAGCAATCCAAGAAATGGGTAATGTGACGATCAAAGAATTGTCTAATCACACCAATGTAAGCCAAGCCACCACAACCACGATCATCGATCGCTTGGAACTGAACGGCTATGTACAACGTGTTCGCAGCTCGTCAGATCGCCGCAAAGTACACGCAAACCTGACTGAAAAAGGTCAAGAGTTGCTAAACAATGCGCCACCACCGCTGCAAGATAACTTCGTTAAAAAATTCCAAAACCTAGAGCCGTGGGAGCAAAGCTTACTGCTTTCTTCAATGCAGCGAGTATCATCAATGATGAACGCAGAAGACATCGACGCCGCTCCAGTACTTCAACTTGAAGGCATTGCAAACGTAGCCAAGAGCTAACCTTATTTATAAATTGTTCATTTAGAACAACAACTTAAATAATTGTCAAATGGTCGCACTAAGCGGCCATTTTTGATCCTGCCATTTAAAATTCTCTATTTGCCTTGCGTGTTAGCTACGCCTTCTTATTTTAAATTCCCCTGACTTTTTGCCCCGTTTGTAGCCGCCTCATTGGATTGTAATCAAAACTCCATTGACGATTCTTTGACAATAAAATGCTAGACCGACCGGTCTGTCGTGTATTATTGTGTGTTCATCTTAACCACGAGGTGATGTATGAAACACGAATTGACGCCAACACAAATGACCATGACGTTGAACAGCATGCAGGGAGCTTTTGCACAGAAACCGATGCCAGCGATATCGGAGAGAATTGAGCAGCTGCTCGCACTTAAATCTGCGCTAATCGATTACACAGATCGTTTGTGTGTAGCCGTGAGTGAGGACTATGGTCACCGCAGCCGACAAGACACTTTGATGGCTGACATATTGCCTTGTATCGGAAATATTGATCACAGCATTGAGTGTTTACCTCATTGGTCGACATCTTCGATTCGTCATTCCGGCCCATTGCTTTCAACCTCTCGTGTTGAAGTGGTTTATCAACCCAAAGGCGTCGTCGGGATTATTGCTCCGTGGAATTTCCCGATCATGTTATCCGTCGGCCCACTTATTTCGGTGCTGGCCGCGGGAAATCGCGCCATGATCAAGATGAGCGAATTTACCCCAGCGACGAACCAAGTATTAAGAGCGCTATTGGCGGAAGTTTTCCATGCCGATGAGGTGTGCTTGGTTGAAGGTGAGGTAGAAATCGCAGCCGCATTTTCGGCGTTGCCGTTTGATCATCTTCTATTTACAGGGTCAACCCAAGTGGGTCGCCAAGTGATGAAGTCAGCGGCTGATACGCTAACCCCAGTCACGCTAGAGCTGGGTGGAAAGTCGCCGGTTATCGTGGCAGAAGACATGCCGATAGATATTGCGGTAGAGCGAACCATTTATGGCAAGAGCCTAAACAACGGCCAAGTATGTGTCGCTCCAGATTACGTGCTACTCCCTGAAGATAAGCTTGAAGCCTTCATTCTTGAGTATAAAAAACAGTACCAATTCTTGTTTGATGAAGGGATCTACTCTGAGAGTTTAACCTCGCTCATTAACCCTCGCCAATGTGATCGTATTGTTGGTTTATTGAATGAAGAGCAGGAAGCTGGGACACGAATCGTTGCTTGCCATGACGAAGCGATGGACCTAGATACCCATCGATTGGTGACACATTTGATCGTTGAACCAAGCCTGTCATCCAAAGTGATGAACGAAGAAATTTTCGGCCCATTATTACCTTTGATTACGTATCGCAATGTTGAAGAGGCGTTCCAAGTCATCAATAGCAAACCAAGGCCGTTAGCACTCTACCTGATGAGCTTTGATTTGAGTTTACAGGCTCAGGTTAAGCACCAAGTTCACTCCGGTGGCATGTGTATTAATGACTGTGTGTTCCATTTAGCGGTTGATGATGCGCCGTTTGGTGGCATTGGTGAATCAGGTCAGGGCAACTATCACGGTAAAGAAGGTTTCCTGACTTTCTCCCACGCCAAAACAGTCTTGGAAACGGGTTTAGATCATCGAGTTAAACATCTGTTTTCAAAAGAAGACAACGAATTAAAAACAGCAGTGATGGGCATGCTTGGCCAGTAAATCACTGTTGGTATGACACTGTTTATTTTTCAAAAAGTTATTTTCACGAAATTATTTTAAGAGGTTACTTTTATGTTAGAACGTTTTTTTGAACGTACGATCAAATCGTATTTGATGATTACCGGTTTCTTAACAGCGACGGCTTTTTCCACTTTCCTAGCGCCAGATTGGAGTATGCAGACGCTGTTCTCGTACAACGATACCATGATGGAAAACAAAGAGTACTTGCTGGGGACTTATCAACACTGGGGTGTGATGGTTGGCTGTATTGGTGTGTTGTTGATGTTCTCGGCGAAGTACAAATCGCTGCGCACCTCGACGATGATTTACAGCGCATTTGAGAAGTCGATGTTTGTTGGCATCTTCTTATACAACGTGTGTATCAACGATTATGAGTGGTTCTATGGCTGGAGCGGCGTGTTTGCGCTCGATGGTTTTGTGACCGTTTATTCTTTGGTTTATCTGTACTACTACCTCACTAGAGATAAGAGTAAGGTCCCAGCTCACCTTCGTTAATCGTTAACCGTTTGTGACTTACTCAGGGTGAGTCAATAACACTTCTATAATGATCAATAGCTTACTTATGATTACAGCCCGCATTTTCGGGCTTTTTTCGTTTTGGGGCAATGATCCATAAAGATCTTAATTGACATATCTTTGACATTTACGCTCTAGACCGACCGGTTTGTTTTGGTTATTGTTTAGTCATCAACTAGAAATGAGGTAAACACCATGACAACCAATAATTTTAACTTTCAACTTAAAACCATTGTTCATGCTCAAGAGAATGGCATTGAAAATATCCCTTCTCTTTTTGGTCGCTTAGGTGCGCAAAGAGTCGTGCTCTTTTCTGATAAAGGCTTGGAGTCTCTTGGTTTTGTTGAGCAGTTCTCGGCGTTGTTTGTAAACGAAAAGGTGAACCAGCCAGGTAATGAACAAGCAGTTCAACTTGTTGGTGTGTACACCGATATCGCGCCAGACGCGACTTGCGACAACATCAACGCGGCCATTGAGTTTGCAAACAGCGTCAATGCTGATGCGATCTTGTCTGTTGGCGGCGGCAGCGTAATTGATGCGTCTAAAGGTGTGAAATACGCATTTCATAAGCAGATAGATGACATTCGCACCGTGATTGCGGGTGGTGGTCATATGGATGTGTGGCCAAACAATGAAGATATTCGAGTGCCCCACATTGCGGTTCCGACAACGGCTGGTACGGGCGCAGAAGCCTCTCCGATTGCTGTTTTTTACAATGAACATGAAAACATCAAAGCAAGTCTAGTCGCGTCTGGATTGGAAGCCGATATCGCGATCCTTGATCCAACGGTGACCACTAAGCTGCCAGCTCACCTTACTCGTTCTACAGCCATGGATGCGTTAACACACGCTGTTGAAGCGATTGTCTCGCCAATGAGTAATGCATTCACTGACGCTTACGGCATTCAGGCTGCAAAACTGATTGTTGAAAACTTACCCTTGGCACTTAAAGAGCCAGAAAACCTAACCGCGCGTGGCAACCTTCTTCAAGCAAGCACTATGGCTATCTCTGCTTTCTATTCGTCTTTGGGCGGTATTCCGATTCACAACTGTGCTCATGCCTTTGGTGCGATTAGCCACATTCCACATGGCGATGCCAACACGGTGCTGATGCCGGTTGTGATTGAAGCGCTGCCTGAATTCTATATGCCGAATGCGGCGAAGTTAGCTCAAGCTTTCTCTGTCGACACTACGGGAACCGATGAGATGGTTTACCAGAGAGTGTTGGATTTCTTAAACAACTTTCAAACCAGTGTGGGTGCGATGAAGCGTTTCAGCAGCTGGGACTTTGATGAGCAAGAGAAGAGCAACATTGCAGAAGCGATTGAAAAAGACATCTGTTTTCAGTTCTACCCAATCTCGAAACAGACGATTGAAACCATCATTGAGAAAGCGATTTAAGTCTCTGTCTTAATCGACTGAATGTTATGACCATTTAATTCAGTCGATGATTCAGTCCCTTATTCACTCAACAATCATTACTCGAGAGCCAATTATGAAAATCGAAAACGTATTGCTATCAAGCTTGTGCATCATCGCGCCATTCCTACTTTTCACCTAATTCATTCAACAGGGACGTTGTGACCTTTATTCCCGAGGAGGAAATAAATGCTCAATAAACGTTTAACTACCGTGATTCTGACTGGTGTTTTGGCTGCTCTGTTTTTTGCCAAGGCAAGCGTTGGAAGCGAAAGCTCTAAGAACGCAGCCACCATGGACCAATCGCAGCAGCATCAAGATGTCGTGCAATTGTTGGATGAGGCTTACCAAGGGCAATTGGATGCCCAGCTCTCTGTCGCTTACTTATATCTGAGCGGAGAGGGCGTAGAACAGAATGATGAAAAAGCCGCGGAGTGGTTCGTCACCGCAGCCAACAACGGTAGCCCTGAAGCTCAAACACAGCTTGGGTTGATGTATATCTCTGGAAGTGGCGTTCAAGCCAGCCAAGCGGAAGCTGTCATCTGGATAGGCATGGCAGCAGCTCAAGAGTATGACCCCGCGCTCGACTTATTACATTGGATGTCGCAAGCCGCGCATTAATTCAAATCTTAACTCAGGTTACTCACAGAAAAAGTTACTCGCAGAAAAGTTAATTACTGAAACAAGTTAATCACAGAAATTGGAGAACGTCTTATGCAGACATTCAAGAAATCTTTAGTCTTCACTGCAATGGCTGCGGCAAGCAGTGCTGCTCTTGCGGCTGAATCAGAAAAACCGAATATTGTTGTTATTGTTGGCGATGATGTGGGCTTTGCCGATACTCAGCCATATGGCTCAGAAGCCAATACACCAAACCTAATGGCGCTGGCTGAAGAGGGGGTTAAGTTTACTAACTTTCACGCGTCACCAACCTCATCGGTAACGCGCTCTATGATGTTAACCGGAGCAAATAGCCACGAGGTTGGGCTAGGCACCTTCGACTATGCTGTCTATCCGGGTGCGATTGGCAAGCCGGGTTATGAAGGTTACCTCACCAAGAAAGGGGTTACGGTCGCAACGCTGCTTAAAGAGAGTGGTTATAACACTTACCTCTCTGGGAAATGGCACTTGGGGCACGACGATGGTTTCTTACCTGACGATCGAGGTTTTGAAGAGAGTTACGGTATCTTAGCGGGCGGCTCGAATCACTTTAATCGAGATATGATGTTCCCGGCCAAAAATGCCGCGACAGCGGATGCGCTGCAAAAAGGGGATATTCCCGGCGTCGAAGTTGAGCCAACTTACCGTAACGGTGAAGTGGTTGAGGACAAGTACAAAGGCGAGTACTCAGACCAAGTTTACACCAACGAGATCATCAAGATGATCGACAGCAAAAAAGACGACGGTAAGCCTTTCTTCGCTTACGTCCCATTCACCGGTATTCACCTGCCATTGCAAGCGCCTGAGTCTGCTTATCAAGATAAAGTCGATTACTACGTTGAACATGGTTGGGACTCGGTTCGAGAAGATCGTTTCCAACGTATGAAAGATATGGGTGTGATTCCAAAAGACGCCGATATTTCAGATCGTAACGCATTAAGCCGACCTTGGGACTCGCTCTCTGAGAAAGAACAAAAGTGGTACGGCAAGAAAATGGCTGTCGCGATGGGCATGATGGAAATGCAGGACCAACAAGTCGGCCAGATAGTCGATTACCTGAAAGAAATCGGCGAATACGACAATACCTACATTATGTATCTAGCGGATAACGGCCCAGAAGCGGCGGATATTACCGGTGAAAATATCAGTGATTTGATCCGAACATGGACTGCTCATCATTTCGATAATTCGACTGAAAACTTGGGTAAGGCGAACTCCAGTGTGTCACTTGGTCCTGAGTGGGCAAGCGCTTCAACCGGTGGCCTATCTTGGTACAAAGCTTACACAGCAGAGGGCGGTATCCGTGTGCCATTTATCGTTAAGCCAGCCAAAGCGCTTTTAGACGGTGAAGATGCGTTGCAACCGGGAACTCAGACAGACGACTTATCCCAAGTGAAGGACATTGCAGCCACGATTCTTGAGATTGCAGAGGTCGATCATCCAGGAACCGAATATCAAGGTCGAGAAGTGGCGCCGATGAGTGGTGTGAGTTTGTTGCCTTACTTCAAAGGGGAAACGGCAGACGTGCACAGTGCCAACAATGCGATTCCATTTGAATTGTTTGGTAGCGGAATTCTGCTTAAAGGTGATCATAAGATCATCCGAATCTCTACGGGAATGGGTGGCGACAGTGAGTGGCACTTATACAACACCAAGAAAGATCCAGCTGAGCAACATGACTTGAGAAACCAAATGCCAGATCTGTTCCTTGAAATGGTCGCTGAATATCAAGAATACGAAAAAGCACAAAATATCGTCCCGGTTGACGAAGCGTGGAACCCGTTTGAAAACGTGAAATAGAGGAAAAACCACTCGGCCAACCTAATGCCATCAAGCTTGGTTGGCCGATGAACACCGTGTAAAGGAATTACGAATTGTTTTGGCTAATACAATAACTTTTACATCGAGGCACTCTTCATGACGACATTATCGCTATCAAACTTGAGTTCAGTTCCGCAGTTCAATGGCAAAGCACACAGCAAACTTCAGGCGTTAGCAAAACCGATTGGTGCGGTGTGTAATATCAGTTGCACCTACTGTTATTACTTAGAAAAACAACAGCTGCTTGAATACCCAAAAGGCTCTCAATATACGATGGATGAAGCTCTGTTAGAGCGTTATATCAAGCAATATATAGAAGGGCAGAATACACCTGAAATCATCTTTTCTTGGCATGGTGGAGAGCCTACCTTGTTGGGGATTGAGTACTTTCAAAAGGTCGTCGCCCTGCAGAAAAAATATTGCCCTAGCCACAGTAAGATCAGCAATGACCTTCAAACCAATGGCACTTTATTGAATGATGCGTGGTGTGAGCTCTTCAAGAAGAATGACTTTATCATTGGTGTGAGTATTGACGGCCCAGAGCACTTACATAATCACTACCGAACTAACCGTGCAGGCAAAGGCACTTTTTCTCAAACAATGCGTGGCATTCGCTACTTGAAGCAACATAACGTCGAGTTCGCGACTTTAAGCTGCGTGAATGATGTGACAGGTAAGTATCCACTCGAGGTTTATCGCTTTCTACGCGATGAAGTGGGTTCGAAGCAATTGCAGTTTATTCCTGTGGTCGATAAGCGTGAGGCTCATACCAACAATAAATGGTTGAGCAACCAACAAGCGATCATTCCTGTATCAGGTGAGGTTGAACCGTGGAGTGTCGGCTCTGCGCAATGGGGAGAGTTCCTCACTACCATTTTTGACGAATGGTTCGAGCATGATTTTGGTCGGGTATTAGTGCCGTACTTTGAAAATTTTGTCGGCGTATGGATGGGCAGAGAAAGCACCATGTGTACCTTGAGTGAGATCTGTGGCAAAGGGTTAGCAGTTGAGCCCAATGGCGATGTGTACTCATGTGATCATTATGTCTTTCCTGAATTTCAGCTGGGTAATATTCAGGAACAAGCACTTTCAACTTTAGCCTTTTCGCCAAAGCAGCAGCGTTTTGGGTTCGCCAAACAAAAGTCTCTGCCGAAACAATGCCAAGCCTGTGAGTTTAAATTTGCATGTCATGGCGAATGCCCCAAAAACCGTATCATCACAAGCCGAGATGGTGAAGCGGGGTTAAATTATCTCTGTGAAGGTTGGCTGAGCTTCTTCAAGCATATCGACCCGGTTATTAAGGACTTATTCAAAGCCAATAATATCCCGTCTCGTCTGGGGTAACGGAGTAAGCGTGAATCGATTTAATCAAAATTTACAGTAAGATAGAAGGCTCGCTAAATTATGCGAGCCTTTTGGTTTTTGGTTTTTGGTTTCTGGTAACGGGTATATCTAGTCAGCCGATTCTTGGGCTGGGCTCATGGCGAGAAGAGTCTCTTCCATGGCATTGTTTAGAATCGAACGGTTACGCTGCATGGCGGCCATGAGCGTTGAGCCTAGCCATAGGCCATAAAGCATTCGAGACAGCGATTCTGGCTCTGCGATAGTGAAATCACCGGCCTCATTACCTTCTTCAAACAGTTTTGCCATACGCAGGATGATCTTTTCTGCGCCTACTGCCATTGTGGACTGTAACGGGTTAGCAGACCCAGATACTTCTCCCGCCAGTTTTACGACAAGACATTGGATATTGAAGTCTTCAGTCAGTTTCGATGCACACCAAAACTCGAAATAGGCTTTTACGCGGTCACGACGAGAAAGCGACTCATCACTTAAAAAGTCGTCTAGCTTAGCGAGATGCTCATCAAAGTAGTTAGTAAGCAGGATCTCACCAAAGTGTTCTTTGGATTTGAAGTAATGGTAAAAAGAACCCTTCGTGCCTTCCGCTTGGTTGATGATTTTCATCAGGCCAACACCAGCAAACCCGTGTTCATTGATAAGGCTAAACCCTGCATCGAGCATAGCTTGTCGCATGTCTTTCATTGTTCTTACTCTTTATGCTGAGAATGAGGAATAGTGTAACGAGCAACATACCAACCGTCCAGTCTAGCGCGTTAGGACGCGGTCAATAATTGACTCGTTTCGTCAAAGTAACTTTTTCTCTTATTGGCACTTCTAAGCGACAAAACTTTTTTCAAGATAAGCACATCCTACAAATCGAAAATAACAACCTTAAAGGGCCTGTTTGGTGGCTTAAAATGGCTAAATTTGGGTGTTTTAAGTTGCTGTTTTTGTTCGTTTTTAATTTGGTGTTTTCTTAAGATCGCAATGGTAGTCTTAGCTTAATTTCTTTAGGGGGCTAAATGGACACCAATAACAGCACTTATCATCACCACAATTTTGCTCAGCAAGACTTATCAGAGCTTACATTTACAGCCTGTACGTTTATCCGTTGTGATTTCAGACGTTCGAACTTACGTGACGCAACGTTTATTAACTGTAAGTTTATTGAACAAGGCGATATTGAGGGATGTCACTTTGATGTTGCCGACTTACGAGATGCAAGCTTCCAGAATTGCCAGTTGGCGATGGCGAATTTTAGTAATGCGAATTGCTATGGGATTGAGCTACGTGAATGCGACCTGAAAGGGGCGAACTTTACTCGCGCTAACTTTGCCAATCAGGTGAGCAATCGCATGTATTTTTGCTCGGCATACATCACGGGTTGCAACCTGTCTTACGCTAATTTTGAACAGGCTTGTTTAGAGAAGTGCGAACTGTTTGAGAACCGTTGGATAGGCACTTACCTTGGCGGCGCGTCATTGAAAGAGTCTGATCTCAGCCGAGGTGTGTTCTCGGAAGATGTATGGGGGCAATTCAGTATGCAAGGTGCTAATTTATGCCATGCTGAATTAGAAGGGTTAGATCCTCGCAAGGTAGACACATCGGGGATTAAAATCGTTGCTTGGCAGCAAGAGCAACTGCTTGAAACCATGGGTATTGTGGTAATGCCTGATTGATAGCTGTAATTTCTAACTACAGGCTATTTGGAATATGTAAGATTTCGCTATAGAAGAAAAGCCCAAAGCTAATAACTTTGGGCTTTTCCGTATTTGGTCGCATGCATTTTATAATGATGTTTAGAAAAGAGAATGCTTGGCGAATATAGGGTTGATTAATGCATACCTGAACGCATTTTGTCGGCGAGCGCAAAGAAGACAAAAACGACGAAACAGACTAGAGCAGCACACAGTGAAGTTAAGATGGTTGTGGCGTCTTTTGAAATCAATGGAATGGTGATAGAAGCTAGCGCTATCAACATAACCAAGATATGAACAATTCGACCCGGAATTGGATTTTTATGACAGAATGAAGCCCAGAGGTAACGCATTTTCAACACCAGTATAAAATTAGTGGTTTTATTCTATTTTTTTAGTGAGTATTTTGTAAATAACAATTGGTTACAATTGGTTGTAAATATGATCTAAGTCGAATTAGTATTAAACCAGTTAAATAACAGAAGTTTATTGATCTTTTATTGAATTTTAACTTTCAAAATGAACATCATAATATTCCGTATTCTTTGGAATGCTAAGTCAAATATTATTCGAATTTTTGTTTTTTGACTTAAGATCTCATTTATTGAGTGTTCTGTTAAGAGACCGTTTGCGTACAGGTATTGGTGGCGTAACTATCAAGCGAATTAGAGTCATCCTAGAGCCTGTTATTCGTTTTATGTTATTTATCAAAGCGACTCCTCAAATTGAGAGCGAGGTAATCTTGTGAGTTTTTCTGTTTGATATACTCAGTACTCGTTCGATAAAGATGATGGAGATGATATGTCGAAAACCGCGAAGATCATTAATGAAGATAAGCTGGTAAAAAAAGCAGTTGAAGTCGGTTTTAAGATGGCAAAACTACAAGGTTTTGATTTGCCAAATTCATCCCAACCGATAAAGGTTAAAGCGGTGTACTTGTTCCTTGTTGAAGTCAATCAGATCACACCGTTACCTGACGATAAGCTTGATGGCGCGAACATCAAGAAGCGTTTAGCACTATGGCTTCATAAGGCACTGCCGGACAATGACCCGCTGAAGTAAACTTGTATTACCTCATTTTTTATATTTGAAACCTAGCGATTTTTCGCTAGGTTTTTTGCTTGTGCGCCGAGCATGGCGTTGATCTAGGAGGTGAAAGTCCTCTACGGGCTC